>JAFVBU010000138.1 GCA_017479805.1 Ruminococcus sp. | reverse complement strand
CTGCGAGGACGAGGACGGCAATAACCGCAAGGGCATTGTTTTCGGCTCTATCCTGATGACCGACCTCCTTTCTGAGTGGCAGAGACGAAAAAAAGACCTTGCTGATGGTAAGATCAGCAAGGCCGAATATACAGAATGGAAGCTGGGTTGGCCGAAAACGACCGATGACTGCGGAAAGCATGAACCTGCGAAAGAGTGGCGTAACTTGTAAGCCACTTAGAACGCAGAATAATTCCGCTTCGCTCCCTGTTATCAAATTGTTATCACTGAGATTTTAAGGCTTCGGAAACGGCGTATCTACGCCGTTTCTGAGGTCTTGTTTATTATTCCCACTCCACCGTCCCCGGAGGCTTGGAAGTGATATCGTACACAACTCTGTTAACGTGCTCGACCTCATTGGTGAGGCGGTTGGAGACACGGGCGAGGACGTCGTAGGGGATACGTGCCCAGTCAGCGGTCATGAAGTCGTCGGTGGTCACGGCACGGATGGCAATGAGGTGGTCATAGGTACGGTGGTCGCCCATAACGCCAACAGTGCGGACGTCGGGGAGGACAGCGAAGAACTGTTTCAGCTCGCTTTCAATGCCGCTCTTGCGTATCTCGTCACGGAAAACAGCGTCAGCTTCCTGCAATACCTTTATCTTTTCCTCGGTTATCTCGCCGAGGATACGAACTCCCAGACCCGGACCCGGGAAAGGCTGTCTCCATACGAGGTCGTGAGGGATTCCCAGCTTTTCGCCGACCTTGCGGACCTCGTCCTTGAACAGGTCGCCTAAAGGCTCGATAGTGCCTGCGAACTTGATATCATCGGGCATTTTTACCATATTGTGGTGGGTCTTGATAACGGCAGTCGAGCCGTGACCTGCCTTGTTGCCCTTGCCGCTTTCGATACGGTCGGGGTAGATAGTGCCCTGTGCGAAAAATCCGTCAGTGCCCTGCTCACGTATCTTGCTCCAGAAAACGTTGTAGAACTCAGTGCCGATTATCTTGCGCTTCTCCTCGGGGTCGGTAACTCCCTTTAAAGCCGCAAGGAACTGCTCCTTGCAGTTGACACGGACGAAGTTCATATCAAACAGCTTTGTGAAGGTCTCCTCAACGAAGTCGCCCTCGTCCTTACGCATAAGTCCCTGATCGACGAACACGCAGGTGAGCTGTTTGCCTACTGCACGGCTGAGAAGTCCTGCTGCAACGGAAGAATCAACACCGCCCGAAAGACCGAGAATTACCTTCTTGTCGCCGATCTGCTCACGGAGCTTTGCAACGGTAGTCTCAATAAAGTCGTCCATTACCCAGTCGCCTGTGAAGCCGCATACATCATAAAGGAAGTTATGAAGTATCTGCTTGCCGTACTCACTGTGAGTTACCTCGGGGTGGAACTGAACGGCATACAGCTTCTTCTCGGGACACTCAAAAGCGGCACAGGGACAGTCCTCGGACTTAGCCTTTACAGTGAAGCCATCGGGCAGCTTGCTCACATAGTCGGTATGGCTCATCCACACCACATTTTTCTCGGGAACATCCTTGAACAGCAGACCGCCGCTCTGGGATATTTCTATTTTGCCGTATTCACTTTTGGTACAGCTTGCGACCTCACCGCCGAGGGTATAAGCCATAAGCTGACAGCCGTAGCAGATACCGAGTATCGGGATGCAGAGGTCGAAAATTTCCTTATAGATATGTGGCGAGGACTCGTCATAGACGCTGTTCGGACCGCCTGTAAAGATGATACCTGTAGGTGCAAGCGCCTTGATCTCCTCGATCGGAGTCTGATAATTCTTGATCTCGCAGTAAACACCGCACTCACGGACACGACGGGCTATGAGCTGGTTGTACTGACCGCCGAAATCAAGAACGATACAGAGCTGATTTGCCATATTTTCCTCCTTCTTCCGCATAAAACAGCAGAATTCCAATTGTTATACTTACATTATACAACATTACGGCAAAAAATGCAAGGCTTGTTTTTAAGTGTATAAGTGTATTAGTGTACAAGTGATCAGTTTTTAGGTGGCAGGTGTCAGTCTGTAGGGGACGGCGTACCGTAATTAATCAACATTTTCCGCCATTTGCCTGTGCTTCATCCTTTTCCAGCTGACAAACCCGTAGATATCGCTGACAAGGAACATGGCAAAGCAAATGACCACGGAAATATATGAGCTGTCCGAGAGCGCCGCAAGAGTCCACAAAATAATAAGCACCGTATCATTCATGGCGTAGACCAGCGAAAAGTGTTCGCTTCGTCTGAATGTCAGGTACACCGCCGCAAAGCTGGTGGCAACGGAAAGTGTGCTCGGTATCAGGTTAGCGGTGTTGAAATGTCGCAGTATAAAGTAAAAAATGAACGTCACCAGTGCAGTCAACAGCACCATAAAGCCTGTTTCAAGAGCGGAAAGGGTGTTCACACGCACCTCGGTTTTCCCCTCCCTGAACGGATTCCTCAGCCATGAGATATAGGAAAAAAGCGCCATCGGCATGGTCATTCCGAGGTAGGTTACCATTTCGCCGTAATAGCTGAAAGAGAACGAAATATAGCCGTACATAAGGCTGAAAAACACCATCATGAGCTGTCCCGTCGGCTCGCCTTTGGCATTGATGATAATGGAAGTCACACCGAGAACCGAGGCAATAAGCGTTAGCCGGCCGTTTCCGCCGAAAACAAGGAATGAAGCCGTAATGAGCGTTACGGCGGTCAGCCACAATACCCATTCAGCTTTAGTAAAACTTTTGATAATATTCATTGTCCACACTCCAAAAAAAGCATTTGCAGACGTATCTTCAAAGGCTTAACGATACGGCGGCAAATGCTTTCATGCATTATTCTACCCAGTGGCAGTACCCTGATTATAGCACATTTGCAGTTATTTGTCAAACAAATTCAGTAATTAGAAATCAGAAAGTAGTGTTGCGACACCTAAAAACTAATCACTTATACACTAAAACCCCCTCCTTGATTTATGAGACGCAATATGATATAATATTAACAATACAGAAAAGGCGGTGGGAATTTGGATAAGCCGGCACTCAAAGGCTTTGCGGTCACGGTGAAAAATATGCTCGGTACGGATGGCTCGGACGACAGCGCTTTTGCGTGGTTCAGCAGGCTTCTTGCCCTGCGCTATATGAGGGCGAACGGCATTATAAGCACGGATATTTTTTCTGCGGCTATTTTCGGCAGTCTCAGCGGTATATTCCCACAGCTTTTCGGCGGTGATGCGGATAAATACCCCGTTCCCGAAAATTTCGCCGCTTTGGTGAAGCTGTTCGCTGACGGGCTTACGGATGAAGTTCTCAGGCACAACGTCCAGATAATCGGTTGGCTGTACCAGTTCTATCTGACCGAGCCTAAGGTGCACGGCAATCTGAAGCGTGGCGAGCGTATCGAGCCGAGCCGTATCCCTGCGGCTACCCAGATATTCACCCCCGACTGGATAGTGCGGTACATGGTTGAAAACACCCTCGGCAGGCTGTGGACGGAGTGCTGTGAAAGTGCCGACTGCACGAAATGGGCTTATATGACCGCAAAGGCTGATCTTTCGGGAACAGAGCGCCGCCCCGAGAGCATTACTTTCATCGACCCATGTATGGGTTGCGGAAATATCCTCGTTTATGCCTTTGACGTTTTTATGGACATTTACCGCTCCGTCGGCTGTACTGACAGCGAGGCAGTGAAAAAGATACTGCAAAATAATCTGTACGGGCTGGATATCGACAGGAAAGCCTGCGCTTTGGCGGAATTCTCTCTGCTGATGAAAGCGGCGGAATACTGCCCCGATGTGCTCGGCAGTAATATTTCCCTTAATATAGGCGAATTCTGCTCCCTTGCCGATTCGTACAAAGGCGAGGTTGAGGAAATGCGGCAGAGCAATATCTACGGCTCGCTCCTTTACGGCGGCGAGACTGCTGTACCGCAGGCGAAAAAGCTGTGGAAAATGCTGGCACGGCAGTATGATGTTGTGGTGACCAATCCGCCCTATATGTCGGGCAGCAGCATGGACAGCCGTCTGCTCGGTTTTCTCAGGGAGCGATTCCCTGACTACAGCAACGACCTTTTCTCCGCATTCCTCAACAGGTGCGGCGACTTCACCCGAAACGGCGGATATTCGGGATTTCTCACCCCTTATGTGTGGATGTTCATACAAAGCTACGAGAGCCTGCGCCGATACATCTACGACACTCATTCGATCGAAAGCCTCATTCAGTTCGAGTATTCCTCTTTCCGTGATGCGACTGTGCCTGTATGCGTGTTCACCATGAAAAAGGGCGGACCGGCACGCAAGGGAATGTACATCCGCTTGTCCGATTTCAAGGGAGATATGGACGTTCAGCACCAAAAGACCCTTGAAGCCCTGCACAGCCGAGACTGCGGATATGTCTACGAAGCCGAGCCGAGGAGATTCCTTATGATCCCCGATGCGCCTGCGGCTTACTGGGTCAGCGAAAATGTGGCGGAGCTTTACGGGAAGTGCCGACCTCTCGGGAGCTATGTTTCGCCGAGAAAGGGCTGCTCTACCTCCGACAACGACCGTTTTCTGCGGCTCTGGTATGAGGTGGACAAGCACAAAATGAACCTCGGGTGCAGACGGCTCACCGTAAAGGGGACGCACGAAAAATACTGGTTTCCATACAACAAGGGCGGCGGATATCGGAAGTGGTACGGCTTCAACTCCTATCTGATAAACTGGCAGGACGACGGAAAAGCCATACGTCAGGCGCCTACCTCGGTCATAGCCAATTACAAGTATTTTATGAAGCCCGGGCTTACGTGGTCAACTCTCACCAGCGGCAGTTTCAGCATACGCAGCTTCGGAGAGGGCTATATTTTCGACAACGGCGGCTGCTGTATCTTTGATTTAGGCAGCGACAGGGAGTATTTCTGCGCTCTGCTCAATTCAAAGGTTTTCAGCTATATTTTCGGTCAGCTCAACCCGACACTGAATTTCCAGTCGGGGGATGTGGCAAAGTTCCCCGTGGTGTATTCCCCCTGCGAAAGGGTCAGAGAGCTTGCAGAGGAGTGCATAGGCATTTCCCGTGAGGATTACGACTGCTTCGAGACAAGCAGGGATTTTAAAAGGCATCCGCTGGTGTGATGCCTTTCCCTGCATTTTGTCCATGCTCCGCTGCGGGGGAGGGGATAAGAAAAACATTTTTCGCAGCACTTGACAAAAATAGGATTCTGAGGTATAATTATATAGCTGTTGAAGCAGCAAGGTGATGAGTTTATGGACGACGTTACAAGAGCGCATCTTTTCAGCAACAACCACATGGAAGCGCTGAAAAAGGATAAGATATGCGGATGTTTTTATTGTCTGAAAATTTTTCCGCCCTCTGAAATAGAGGAATGGATAATTGCGGATAATGACTGCGACAGGTACGGCACGGCTATATGCCCTTACTGTGGTATCGATTACGTTATCGGCGAAAGCTCGGGATATCCCATCACTAAGGAGTTTCTTGCACGGATGAAGAAACGGTGGTTTTGATATTTGCGGATGTGGTGAAACTGGCAGACACGCAAGATTTAGGTTCTTGTGCCGAAAGGTGTGCAGGTTCAAGTCCTGTCATCCGCACCAAATAAAATGAAAAATAACGGGCGAGCGGAACTCGCCCCTACACTCATAAACGATGAAAATGTAGGGGCGCTTTACGAGCGCCCGTTTGTGTGTATGCTGATATTATTATATTATTCAAGGGGCGATGATGGCATCGCCCTTTCACTTTATACATAGAACACTTTATGTCATACATTTTATGCCGTGTTGATATCGACAATTATAACATGATTTGAACAGGCTTACAAGGTAAAAATTGCTATATTTTGACCAAATATAAATATTATCAATTGATTGCCTGCGGTTATATAATGCAAACATAAATAAGCTCGGATTTTACCATTTTCACAAAACACTCACATTCGCCGTAAATTCCGCAAAAATTCCACTTCTTTAATTAAATTATCACGACTGCTCGTTATTTTTCATATTAAACAGATTAAATAACGCAAAATCTATGTACATTTTATAGCAATATTTGAACAGTTAAAAAAATAAATCGCAATAATAAACTTGCTGATTTAAACTTTATGTAATATAATAGGGCTATAGAAAAAATATCGGGGAATTCAGATTACTAATCCTTCTTAATCATTGTTTTATGAATTATAAGGAGGAAATGTAAAATGAAAAAAAGATCATTAAGGAGATCCGCAGCAGGAATCATGACAGGACTTATGTGCATTGCAAGCGTTCCTGCTATTCCGACCGCTGTATTCAATACAGCTTATGCTGCAAGTGCAGGTCAGACCCTCAGTGTCGGCAATGGCATGAATCAGCACAAGGAGGATAACGTTGACGGCTACAGCTATGAGATTTGGCTGGACACCACAGGCGGAAGCGGCTCCATGACACTTGGAAGCGGCGGTTCATTCAATACGGAATGGAGCGCTCAGGTCTCATCAGGAAACTTCCTTGCTCGCCGTGGCAGAAACTACGACGCATCAAAGAAGGCTACACAGTACGGACCTATCGTAATGGACTATGCAGCTGACTATTCAGCAAGCTCACAGGGAAATTCACGCCTTTGCGTATACGGCTGGTTCAAGGATCCTCTTGTAGAGTACTACATCATCGAGGACTGGGTGAACTGGCGTCCTACAGCAAACGGCGGCGCTAAGACTATCACCGTTGACGGCGCAGAGTACGAGATATTCCAGCTCGACCACACAGGTCCTACTATTCTTGGCGATACACGTACATTCAAGCAGTATTTCAGCGTCCGCAAGAACAAGAGAACATCGGGTACTATAACCGTATCCGACCACTTCAAGGCTTGGGAAGATGCAGGCTGGAATATCGGCAATCTTACAGAGGTCGCACTCAACGTTGAAGGCTGGGAGAGCAGCGGTAAAGCTAACGTTTCAAAGCTGACCATCGGCACAGAGGGCGGCGGAAACAATAATACCACCACAACACCTGCTGTTACCACACCTGCACAGGGCGATAACGGAAACGGATGGCAGATGCCTGCTGACAACGGTCAGGGCAACGGCGGTTTCGATTTCAGCAATTTCGACTGGAGCAGCTTCCAGATGCCCGGCAATAACGACGGACAGGGCATTGGCTGGGCAGCTCCCGATAACGGCAATGGCAACGGACAGGGCTGGTCGTTCCCCGGCATGGGCAATGACAACGGACAGGGCTGGCAGATGCCCGGAGATAACGGACAGGGCTGGTCATTCCCGGGTATGGGCAATGACAACGGTCAGGGCTGGCAGATGCCAGGTGACAACGGTCAGGGCAACAACGGCTGGTCACCCGAGTGGGCAAGCGGCTTCAATGATACAAACGGAAACATCGGTACAGACGCAGGCAGCGGCGGAAATGCTCAGTCCGGTCTGAACGCTAAGATAAAGGGCGATATGCCTACAACTGTACCCGCAGGCTCTGAAAAATCAGGCGCTTGCAAGGTAGAGAAGAAAACTTATAATTGTAAATTCACAGGCGGTCAGAAGAGCTGCAACGTTATTCTGCCTCCTAACTACAGCACAAGCAAGCAGTACCCCGTAATGTACGTTCTCCACGGCATCGGCGGTGACGAGAACAGCATGGTAAGCGGCATGGGCGTTCAGGAGCTTCTTGCAGGTCTTATCGCAAGCGGTCAGGCTGAGGAAATGATAATCGTTCTCCCGAGCCAGTTCACCAGCAAAAACGGCAGCGCAGGCGGATTCGGCATAGATCAGGCTACCTGCGAGGCTTATGATAACTTCCTCTATGATATCTCAGACAGCCTTATCGACTTCATCGAGCAGAACTATTCTGTAAAGCCGGGCAGAGAAAACCGTGCTATCACAGGTTTCTCAATGGGCGGTCGAGAAGCTATCTACTGCGGTCTTATGCGTCCTGACCTCTTTGGTTACGTAGGCGGCGCTTGCCCTGCACCTGGTATCACTCCTGCAACAGATATGTTCATGACACACCCGGGCTGCATGACAGAAAGCGAAATGAAGTTCAGAGATGTAGGTCCTGAGCCATACGTATTCATGATAACAGGCGGCACAAACGACAGCGTTGTCGGCACATTCCCGAAGCAGTACAGCGATACTCTCACAAAGAACGGCGTAGAGCACGTTTACCAGTCCATCCCGGGCGGCGGACACGGTGCTGACTCTGTTAAGCCTCACCTTTACACATTCATGAGATACGCATTCAAGGGCGGTTCATCCGAGCCTGCTGCACAGCCAACTACAACGACTACTTCAACTACAACAACTACGACGACAACAACGACTACCACCACAACCACTACTACAACTACACAGCCGACTACTACAACCACCACATCAACAGCACCTGTTTTTGAAAACAAGGTAACAGTATGGGGCGACGCTAACTGCGACGGCTCAGTAAATATGGGCGATGCAGTTATCATCATGCAGTCACTGGCTAACCCGAGCGCATACAAGCTGACAGATCAGGGCAGAGCAAACGGTGACGTATATCAGGCAGGCACAGGCATCACAAACATGGATGCAGCTTCTATTCAGAAGTACCTCTTAGGCACTATTACACAGCTTCCTGAGAGCTATAAATAATCAAAGAAATACCCATTCAATGTAATATCTCTTTCCAAATAGAGTCCCCCGTGAACGTATTGCCACAGTTCACGGGGGACTTTTTACAATTTAAGATATTTTTTTAATTCATCAAGGTATATCTCCGCCATTTCGCTGAGTATCACATTTTTCAGCGTAACATAGCCTATCTCCATCACTTCTTCCGCATTCTCGCATTCAAAGGGAACTGCCAGATAGTCGCTGCCGTTCAGTTCCTCGCATATTATTCCCGAGCACAGAGTATATCCGTTCAGACCGATCATCAGATTCAGCATGGTGGCACGGTCATTCGCCTTGATTATTCGCTGATACTCGTTGGTGCTGAGAATCTCCTCGGAAAGATAAAAGGAGCTTCTGTCGCCCTGTTCAAAGGAAAGGCACGGATAATCCGTCAACTGCTCAAAGGTTATGCTCTTTTCACCAGCCAGCGGATGACCTTTCCACAAATACACGAAAGGACTGCACTTTGTCAGGCTGTGAAATTCCAGACCGTTTGTGCTGAGCAGCTTTGTCATTGCCTTTCGGTTGAAGTCGTTGAGGTAAATTATGCCGATCTCGCTCCTTAGTGTGGCTACATCGCTGATTATCTCCGAGGTCTTTGTCTCACGGATGGCAAACTCGTACTCCGCCGTGTCGAAGCCCTTGACCATCTCCACGAAAGCCTTTACCGCAAAGGAGTAGTGCTGAGTGGATACGCCGAACTTCTTCTTGACCTTTCCGCTGCCGATATATTTTTCGGCGAGGATATCGAACTGTCCCACCACCTGACGGGCGTACTGCATGAACTCAGCGCCGTCGTTGGTGAGTGTCACGCCTCTGCCGCTTCGGTTGAATATTTTTATTCCCGTTTCACGTTCAAGATCCTGCACGGATGAAGTCAGCGACGGCTGTGATATGTAGAGCATTTCGGCGGCTTTGTTCATCGAGCCTGTTTCGGAAATTGCAAGTATGTATTTTAGCTGTTGTAATGTCATAATTTACCTCAGAAATCCTTTTTCAGTGCAAGGATACGCTTCACACTCTCGTTTATGCGCTCCTCTGTGATAGTTCCGTCATTGACTGCCTGTTCTATGCCCGAGACCGCTTCGACCAAGTTATCGGGAGTGAGAAGAATATCATTGCCTGCCTGCACAGCCATAACAGCCGCTTCACTGTCGGTGTAGCTGTTGGCTATTGCACCCATTCCCAGAGAATCGGTGATAATAACTCCCTCATAGCCGAGGTGACCTCTCAGCTCGCCCTGAATTATTTTTGAAGAAAGTGTAGCAGGGAGCTCGTCAAGGTCGGGGACAGTGATATGTCCCACCATTACCATATCTGCGCCTGCCTTGATACCGCTTTCAAATGCAAGGTACTCGTTGGCACGAAGCTCGTCCGCAGTCCTGTAGGAAACGGCAGAGCTGTAATGGGAATCCTCGGCAGTATCGCCGTGACCCGGGAAATGTTTGAGACAACACCCCATATTACCTGCCTTGAAGCCCTTGACAGCAGCTTCCACAAGCTGTGCTGTCTCCTGAAAATCGTCGCTGTACGCTCTTGTGCCGATAACTGTGTTGGACGGGTTAGACCATGTATCCGCAACGGGAGCGAAGTCCAGATTGAAGCCGAGAGAAGCGATGTCACCTGCTATCATGCGAGCATTCGACATTGCCGCATCAGTGCCCATCTCACGGTAATAATACATTGAATCAAGAGCAACAGTACCGATAGCATCGGCGCACCTTGCGACCTACCCTCCCTCCTCGTCAACGCTGTAGAAAAGGGGAACACAGCCTGCATCCTCTGCATACTGCTTAGTGGTGCGGATAACGTCGGTTATCTGATACTGGGACTCTAAATTTTTCTCAAAATAGATAAGACCGCCCACGGGATATTCTTTGAGCCTGTCCGCAGTAGCCTGTGAAGCAACGGTCAGGTCAGCGCCGTCGGTGAGCACCTCGGGACGGACAATGAACATCTGGCAGACCTTTTCGTGGAGGCTCATGCCCTCAATTTGCAGGTCAAACTCGTCCTTCGGCTCAGTCGTAGGCTCGGCGGTTGTTGTTTCGGTAGTAACGGCAGTCTCGGTGGTAAGCGGCTCGGTCTCCTTGAATTCACCGTTCACCGCAACAGTTTCCTCGCTGTTTTTATTTTTCAGCGCCTTGACGATGAAGTATGCGCCCACGACCGCATCAAGGGTGATGAGGAACGCACTCAGCACAGTCAGGGCAATGATCGACTTGTCTTTTTTTCGTTTATCAGGCATAATACAGTCCCCTTAAATTTAACTATTCCAGATAAGATTTTATCACCATAATCATATTTTGTCAAGTGGGGGGATCAGAGATCAGAAAGTAGCAGGGGCAGCGGAACGCCGCCCTTTGCGTTCCATTTTTGCTTCCACAAACTAACAGTAAAAAATATGCCCCGTTGCTTATACATGACAACCTTTGAGATCGGGACAAAAATTGGGACAGTTGGCTATTATATATATATAGAAAAATTGTCCTTGTAAAAGACAAGTGAACTGAGCTATTAGGTGGAGCTATAACAAATGGCTCAAATAGCCAGCCATTTGTCATAAGCTCTCATATTCACTAAGCCGAATAAAACAATATCCCTGCTGTATGTGCACAGCAGGGACGTTATGTTCGTGTTTTGTCAGTTTGCAGCAGGAGCTGTCTCCGCTGACTTCTTGTCGTTGGCTTCTTCTGCCTTGTTTGCCTCTTCCTTTTCCTCACGGTCACTCTTGGACTCGATATAGATATCCTCGTCAGCTATGCTTCCTACAAAATTGAGCTGCTTCACAGGTATCCTTTTAAGAGGAGAATAGATGAATTTATTGCAGGAGTAAGTCTGCTCCACCAGTCCACGCTTCTCACAAAGGACCTTGTTTCCGTCCTTGGTGCGCTTTCCGAACTGGCAGTAGTCGCATTTCGGGTCGATATGTTTATCGAAGTACTTAGCACCGCCTGAAAAAATTGAGAATAAACCCATTAATGATCACCTCATGAATAATTCTATCTGTTATTATATCATAAAAAAATCTATTTGTCCAGTGAAAAATCAAATAATCATATAAAGTTTTTGAAATTCCTGCACACTTTGTTAGAGTTGCACAAAGGAGTGTATACTATTTGTATCATCTTAGCAAAATATAATTAGGGCGAACTAACAAAAAGTTGTTGACCTTATTTGAATAATGTTGTATAATATACATAGCGGATATCGGGATATACATTCCGTTATCGGCAGAATTTGTAATATTGTATTCGGGCAGCAGGGAAAGTCTCTGCTATCGGTGAGCAGTACGTTTTATATCTAATATTGTATAACTGCGCCCGTATCATATATGGGCGCTTTTCTGCGTTTCTGCTCCTGCCTGCAAAGGAGGAAAGATGGACGACAAGAGAATAGCAGTTGTGGCGATAGTCGTTGACGAGCAGGATGCGGTTACCGACGTCAACCGTGTGCTCCACGACTACAGCGCTATCATTATCGGGCGGATGGGGATACCCTACAAGGAACGTGGGATATCGCTGATCTCCGTGGCAGTTGATGCCGAGCCCGACATGATAAGCAATCTGACAGGAAGGCTGGGACGGATAAGCGGAGTTTCCGTCAAAGCCGCAATATCGAAGAAATAGCGAGGTGTAAGCAATGCGTCGGAATGACAGAGAGATCACTGACAGGGCACAGATAGAGAGCTTTATAGCGGAGGAGAAAATACTCCGTGTGGGCTTCTGCGACGGCGGCGAGGTGTATATAGTTCCCGTGAACTACGGCTATACGGTCAGCGATGGAAAGTACACGTTCTACTTCCACGGCGCTCAGGCAGGCAGAAAGTATGACCTTGCCGCAGCTTCGCCAAAGGTAGGATTCGAGATCGACGGAAAGTATCAGCTTTTGGAGTCGGAGGCAGCCTGCGGACATTCTGCGAAATATCAGAGCGTCATAGGCACAGGCACTCTTTCGCTGGTAGAGGACATTGACGAAAAGAAAGCGGCGCTTGACCGTGTGATGAAGCAGGCAACAGGAAAGTCTGACTGGGACTATCCCGAAAATATGCTGAGCAAAACGGCAGTTTTCAGGCTCGAAGCGGATAAGCTGTCTTGTAAGGCTAAATAACAGGAGGATATTTAAAATGTATGACGTTAAATCATTAAAAGCAGAGGATTTCATCAATGATGAGGAAATAAAGGCAACTCTCGCATATGCCGAGGAAAACAAGCACAACAAGGAGCTTATCGAGTCGCTTCTTGAAAAGGCTCGTCCGAAGAAAACAGGCAGGGGAGTTGAATGTTCAGGACTTACCCACAGGGAGGCGAGTGTGCTTCTTGCCTGTGATCTTCCCGAAATGACCGAGAAGATATACGCTCTTGCCCGTGAGATAAAGGAGGCTTTCTACGGCGACCGTATCGTTATGTTCGCCCCGCTGTACCTTTCCAATTACTGCGTGAACAAGTGTGTTTACTGTCCCTACCACATCCAGAACAAGGAGATTCCACGTAAAAAGCTGACACAGGACGAGGTTCGTGAGGAGGTCATCGCTTTACAGGACATGGGTCACAAGAGACTTGCTATCGAAGCAGGTGAGGACCCTGTCAACAATCCTATCGAGTACATCCTTGAATGTATCAAGACAATTTACTCCATCAAGCACAAGAACGGCGCTATCAGACGAGTTAACGTAAATATTGCCGCTACAACAGTTGAGAATTACGCAAAGCTGAAGGATGCAGGCATCGGCACATACATTCTTTTCCAGGAGACTTACCACAAGGAAAGCTACGAAAAGCTCCATCCCGCAGGACCTAAGCACAACTATGCTTACCACACCGAGGCTATGGACAGAGCTATGGACGGCGGTATCGACGATGTAGGTCTTGGCGTACTGTTCGGACTGGATATGTACAAGTATGAGTTCGCAGGACTTCTCATGCACGCCGAGCACCTTGAAGCTGTTCACGGCGTAGGACCGCACACTATCAGCGTTCCCCGTGTAAAGAGAGCCTCCGACATCGACCCCACCGTATTCGACAACGGCATTGACGATGATACATTTGCAAAGATAATCGCTTGTATCAGAATAGCTGTTCCGTACACAGGCATGATAATCTCCACCCGTGAGAACGAGAGCTGCCGTGACAAGGTTCTCGGACTTGGTATTTCCCAGATATCAGGCGGTTCAAGAACATCCGTGGGCGGCTATGCAGGTTATTCCGCAGACGAAAGACCTCACGATACAGAGCAGTTCGACGTATCAGACCAGCGTTCACTGGACGAGGTAGTGCAGTGGCTCATGAAAGGCGGCTATATCCCGTCATTCTGCACAGCCTGTTACCGTGAGGGACGTACAGGAGACCGCTTCATGGCGCTCTGCAAGGTGGGACAGATACAGAACTGCTGTCACCCCAACGCTCTCATGACATTGCAGGAATACCTGACCGACTACGCTTCAACCGAGACAAGAAAGATAGGCGAGGAGCTTATTGCCCGTGAGATACTGAACGTTCCCGACGAGAAGCGCAGAAACCGTGCTATCGAGTACCTCACCGAGATAAAGAACGAGGGCAAGAGAGACTTCCGTTTCTGATCTTTAGCTGACAATGCTTAGTATGTGGAGATTCTCAGCATAGAAAAATTTTTTCTTTTGTACGAGTGAGCGAAAGCAGACTAACGCAATGTGAAAAGTTAGCGAGTTTACGAGCGGCAGCGTGATTGCGCCGCCGCTCGCTCAGCGGCTTTCACGTATATTTCATTTGACAAATCATACTATATGTGTTAAAATTTTAGATAGAGATGAATCTCATGTAGAATAAATGTAGGAGGACATAACAATGTACGAACTTATGACAACAGCATATTTACTGGCAGAAAATGCACCGCAGACAGGTGATAATTTCCCTAAGGGAATACTCATCGGCGCACTTATCCTCGCAGTTGCTGCGGCAGTTGTGGCAGGTCTGCTGTCAAACAAGAAGAAATAACAGACCTCCTCGGAAACCTCCGAAGCACCATCTTCCTTGTCTATTTTGCCCGGTGCTTCGTGTCTCTCCCTTGCATTACACAAAGTAGTGCGGCGGTCGAGACACATTGCACCGAACAAAATATCCTGCGGAATCCGGCACTTCTACGGCTTCCGAGGAAGTCTAATCTTAATATCCCTCTGCATATTATTATGCGGAGGGATATTTTTATGCTGTGCACTCTTGATGAACTGAGGCGAAAGGAAGTCATTGACGTAAAAACAGGGGAAAGACTGGGCTTTATCGACGATATCGAGCTGGATATATCCGACGGGACGGCAAAGCGGCTCATCATCTACGGCGGCTCACGTTTTTTCGGTATCTTCGGCAAGGAGGACGATGTGGTCATTCGCTGCTCGGACATAAAGGTGGTGGGCAGGGAAGTAGTCCTTGTGGAGCGGTCGGAAACGTGTATTCGTGAGGAATCACCAAAAATATCCGAAAAATGATATGGAAGTTCGTTTGAATGACGGCGGTCAACCCCCTTGATTTATTTTGCTTGAAATGTTATAATATTAAGGCAATTCGCACGAATGTGCTTTTGCGGATTGGTGCGTTCACTTGAACGTTGTCCGCAAGCCAAGCCGTTCGGAGGATTAAATAATAACCAATTTTAAGGAGGACTACACCATGGGAGTAGTATCAATGAAGCAGCTTCTTGAAGCTGGCGTACATTTCGGTCACCAGACAAGAAGATGGAACCCGAAAATGGCACCGTACATTTTCACAGAAAGAAACGGCATTTACATCATCGACCTTCAGAAGACAGTTAAGAAGCTCGAGGATGCTTATCTGTTCGTTCGTGACATCGCAGCACAGGGCGGCGAGGTACTTTTCGTAGGTACTAAGAAGCAGGCTGGCGATTCAGTTAAGGAAGAAGCTACAAGAGCAGGCACACACTACGTTAACGCAAGATGGCTCGGCGGTATGCTCACAAACTTCAAGACAATCCAGACAAGAATCAAGAGACTTGAGCAGCTCCACGCTATGGAAGAGGACGGCACATTCGCACTCCTCCCCAAGAAGGAAGTTGTTAAGCTCAACCTCGAAATAGAGAAACTTGAAAAGTTCCTCGGCGGTATCAAGAACATGAAGAAGCTCCCCGCAGCTCTCTTTATCGTTGACCCACGCAAGGAAAAGATCGCTGTAGCAGAGGCTAAGAAGCTCGGTATCCCGATCGTTGCCATCGTTGATACAAACTGCGATCCTGATGAAGTTGATTACGTTATCCCCGGTAACGATGATGCTATCAGAGCTGTAAAGCTCATCGCTGGCACTATCGCTAACGCTGTTATCGAAGGCAGACAGGGAAGCGACGTTGAGGAAGCTCAGGAGGCTCCTGTTGAGGAAGCTGCTGAGGCTGAGACAGCTGACGCTGAATAATCAAAGATATTTATGGGGCTGCTGCGTATCCGTTTGCGGCAGCCCTGCGTTATATAAACAATAATACAATTATAATAGGAGGTTATCACAATGGGTAAGGTATCCGTTGCAGAAATCAAGGAACTCATGAAGTCCACAGGCGTTGGTATGATGGACTGTAAGAAGGCACTGGAAGCAAACGATGGCGATATGGACAAGGCTATCGAGTTCCTCAGAGAAAAAGGACTTGCTACACAGGCTAAGAAGAGCGGCAGAGCTGCTGCTGAGGGCGTAGTTACCGCTGTTGTTAAGGGTAACGTTGGTGTGCTCCTCGAAGTAAACACAGAGACAGACTTTGCTGCTAACACAGATGATATCAGAAACTTCGTTGCAAACGTTGCTGAGACTATCATTGAGAAGAACCCTGCTGATGTTGAGGCTCTCAAGAACGAGGCTATCGCTAACGGCACAGGTACAGTAGGCGAGGCTCTTACAGAGCTTGCCGGTATGAAGATCAGAGAGAATATCGTTATCCGTCGTTTCGTAAGACTTGAGGGTGCTCTTGCTTCTTACATCCACAACGGCGGCAGCATCGGTGTTCTCGTTAAGATGGATACAGATCTCGACGCTGACAAGGTAGCAGCTATCGGTAAGGATGTTGCTATGCAGTCTGCTGCTCTTAATGCTCCATATCTCAACCGTGAGCAGGTTCCTGCTGAGGTGATCGAGAAGGAGAAGGAGATCATGATGGCTCAGATGGCTGAGGATCCTAAGATGGCTTCAAAGCCTGAGCAGGTTCGTGCTAAGATCGTTGAGGGCAAGGTAGGCAAGTACTACAGCGAGAACTGCCTCCTCGAGCAGGCATTCGTTAAGGATGACAAGCTCAGCGTTCAGGGCTATGTTGAGGCTGAGGCTAAGAAGCTCGGCGGTTCTGTTAAGGTCGTTGAGGTTATCCGTTACGAGCGTGGCGAGGGTGTTGAGAAGAAGGAAGAAAACTTCGCAGACGAGATCGCTAACATGATCAAGTAATCTAAGTATTCTAAAAAGCAGCGGTGAGAGATCATCGCTGCTTTTTGTTATTTGTTGAGCATTAAGATGTTGACTAAGGGCTAAAATAAATGTGTTGAGAAGATGAAAATTTTACGGTGCTGCGGCAAAATATAAAATTTATATATCGCCATAAATGCCGCTATATTAACAAATGGACAATTTATCCACATTTATGGCTGCTCGCTGTGGTGACATTGAACAATAATAGGGAGAAAAATTTGGCTATTTATCCATTGCAGCCATTGACAAAATATGATATAATATATCTAATTGGATAATATGCTCAATAATGAGGGAAAAATTGTATGAATAAAAATGTAGAATTGCTTGCTCAGACCGTCGGAAAGGTCATTGTCGGCAAGGATGACACTGTTTTAAGACTTATAGCATCGCTCCTCTGTGAGGGCCATGTTCTCCTCGAGGATGTCCCCGGAGTCGGCAAGACACAGCTCATAACCGCTCTTTCACGTTCCATCGGCGGTAAATTCAACCGTATCCAGCTTACCCCCGACGTTATGCCGTCGGATATCGCAGGCTTCACTATGATGGATCAGAGAACTAATGAGTTCGTCTACCGTGACGGTGCCGTTATGTGTAATTTCCTGCTTGCTGACGAGATAAACCGTGCCTCGCCGAAGGTACAGTCGGCACTTCTCGAAGCAATGGAGGAAAGACAGATCAGCCTTGACGGCGTAACTCACCAGCTTCCAAAGCCCTTCCTTGTAATGGCTACCCAGAACCCTGTTGAGACCTACGGCACTTTCCACCTTCCCGAAGCACAGATGGACAGATTCTTCATGAAGCTGTCTATGGGCTATCCTACAGCCGAGGAGGAGTTCATGATACTTGAACGTACCGAGGCTTACAATCCAATACAGAACATCACCGAGCCGTGCATGACTGTTGACGATATCCAGCGTATGCAGCAGGAGGTCAAGCAGATACGTGTCACCGACGAGGTGAAGAAATACATCATAGGCATTGTGAATGCTACCAGAGGGGACAGAAATACCGTTCTCGGCATAAGCCCCCGTGGAAGCATCGCTCTCTACAAGGCAGCAAAGGCTTTCGCTTACATCTATGAGAGAGAGTACGCTACTCCCGACGACGTAAAGGCTACCGCTGCATCCGTCCTTTCTCACAGAATAATCCTTTCTCCGCAGGGCAAGACCGCTTTCGGAAACTGTGAGGAGTATATCGCAGACCTCCTGACCAAGTGTCAGGTGCCGAGAATGGGCGCTTAATAATGAAAAATCTTAAATATGTCATCAGCGCCATTGCTGTTGCGTTCCTTGTGTACATATTCACTTTCTATATGGACGGTGAAATGGGCATAATCTTGCTGGCATTCGTGCTCTTTGCACCGCTTGTGTCACTGGCATTTGCTCTCTACGCGAGAAAAAACGTGACCGTAAGCGTTGATTGTGACCCGTATATAAACAAAGGCGGAAAGCTGAAAGTCACTGTTCATATCAGCAAGCAGACCTCCATCCCCCTTGCGGTGCTTGAAATAAAGCCCTATATCTCCGAGGTCTTTCAGAATGACAACATCTCCTACAAGCTGTCACTGATGGGGGCGGGGGACAGGACGTTCACCTTTGAGACTGATGCGCTTTACGGCGGAAACGGAGAGATAGGTCTGGAGGCTGTCAATTCCTGCGGCTTCCTCGGCTTTATGAAGTTCCCGATACAGATAAGCGATGACAGGATATCCGTTGGAGTTATCCCCGAGATTCCCGATATCAAGGCTTCTTCGGCACTTCTCCGCTCGATTGCGAATGTTGTGGCTACTACCGAGAACGAGGAGGACAACGAGACTAACATGATGTTCTCGTCCAATACCGTTCCCGGCTACGAACACAGAGAATACGTTCAGGGCGACCCTCTGAAGCGTATCAACTGGAAGCTGTCCTCAAAGAAAAATACACTTATGGTAAGGCTCGACGGGGCTTCTGCTTCGGTACAGCCCGTGGTGATCCTCGATCTTTACAGAAAGAGCGGCTCAGCCCCGATAGATGCCATAGTGGACGAGGAAAAGCTCATATCCGCTGTATTCGGCTTGCTCAACGCACTTATCCGTCAGGGTATCGCCTGCACCTTTATGTTCAGAGGCGAAAGCGGCGAGACCGAGGTGGATAATATAGATAACCCCGATTATCCTGCACAGATACTGCTGAAAGTCCTTGCCTGCAAGGTCGCTGAGGGCGTGAGACTGGATATCGCTTCCATGAACGACAGCATCTGCGCCTGCATCCTTGCAACTACCGACGCAGGGGAGGGAATAGATGTTATTACCGATAAGATACACAACACCGAAAATGTCAGCATTATCGGTATATCGCCGTCAACTCCGAACGGAACATCCTATCCTCTTTGGTATCTGGATGAGGATAACAACTTCAAAATGGTATAAATATGTACGAAACCAAAAATAATGATAATTCGCTGAAATCATTCCTTTTCAGAACGCTGACAGACCCTGTGCTGCTTTATGCGGCATTGATACTGATGTCCATAATGTACCACTACAGAAGCAGCCTGACACTGGTCTACGGTCTGGTCTCCTACGTGCTGGGATGGCTGATTTTCAGAGTATTCGATTTTGTGAATAAGCACAGGCTTCTCGGTTCTGTGGCTTATATCGCCATCGGTGCGGCTTCGCTCATGGCGATACGGTACTACATCAACAAGGGTGAGGAAAACTACCCTATCATATGGGGACTGTGGTTCCTTACACCTCAGGCTGCCGTGACGTATAACAAATGGTATACTATCGCAGTATTTATACTGTTCTTCATCTTCATGATGTCGGTAATATACTACTTCACACGTGTCCGATACAGAATATTTATGAATTTCCTCATTTTCATCATCCCCTTTACCATATACGGTAAGGAAGATGAGAAAATGCCGACAGTGTTCATACTTGCGCTGGCAGCGGCATACGTCCTGCTCATGGTCAGATTCAGGTCATTGCAGGATACGCCTCAGTCAAAGGTGGTTTGCAGGCATGAGCTGTGGAAGCCTGTGGCTGTGTATACCGCACTTTTTGCAGCCTTTACGGCTATCGTCCCGAAGCCTTACATCGAAGCGGACAGATCGACTCTCGAAAGTCTCATCAATGCCGATGAGCTTACCGACCGTCTTGATGCGATGCTGAACGTTTTCCGTAACACCAACACCGCTCAGCAGTACAGAGCTAAGGTCAGGAATACTCCTGTGTACTACGCTCTCGCTGACGAGGCACTGAGGCTCAAGACCTCAACGTACAGCCACTACAGCTTTGACAAGGATCAGTGGACTGCCGATGACCCCGATAAGCTGCTTTCGGCTAAAATGACCGAATATCCGCTGGATCTTTCGCACCCGGGAAATATTCTCGGCGCTTATCTCTATGCGGCAAGCCTTGACAGCGGATTTGCCGAAAAGTACGGTCTTACGGACTTTATAGGCGTTTCACCGTCCGTCCCTCCCGAAAAGGAGGTAAAGCTGGTAAGCGTGTACCGCTCATCCGATTTTGCCCCCGTTCCGCAGTTCGCAACGAGCATGAATGCGGTGGGAAATAACGGTGAGGTCAGCTTTACGCCGTCGGGACTGGTCTACAAGGATGGAAAATTCGACCGCAATGCTCGTTTTTCCTTTAATTACAGCTCAGACAGGTTCATGTATCTGGGCAGCAACAAGAAGATCATCGATGTTATCTGCAAAAGTGATTACAGACAGATGAGCCTTGACGCTGAGAAAATACTCGGAAGCTCCGGCTCTGAAAAGGCAGCAGATTATCTCTCCGCCCTGACCGTGCAGGACGATGATTTCTTCGATTACGAGGATATCTTCACCGAGGATATCGGCAATTCAAGGATAAAGGCTCTCTCAAAGGAGCTTACAAAGGACATTGAGTCCGACTACGACAAGGCAAAGGTCCTTGAGGGCTATTTCTATAAAAACGACTATACTTACGATCTGGATTTCGATACGACAGGCAAAAACGCTGAGGATTTCTTATTCGAGACAAAGACGGGTGTATGCTATGAGTATGCTACTGCTATGATCCTGTTGGCAAGGGCGGCAGGCATTCCTGCAAGATTCTGTGTGGGCTACAATATGACAGATGCTGTGGAGGATACTGTGCAGGGCTACAATTATGTGGTCAACACAAAGGATTCTCATGGTTACCCCGAACTTTATATAAAAGGCTACGGTTGGATGTCTTTTGAGCCGACTATAGCCGATGTGATGGGAGAAAAGGACAAGACAACAGCAACAGATCTGCTTGCAAGAGCAGGTCTCATGATCCTTACCGCTACATTGCTGGTGCTCGCCATTGCTATGCTTTACCCGAGGATATCGCACAGGATATTCATGATATTCAGCAAGAAAAAAAGACCCGCTGAAACGGCAGAAGCAGCAATGAGGAGAATTTGCAGGCTGTATAGGATCGACAGCGGCTGCACCTCTCAGGAAGCGGCGGCTGTAACTTCCGCTAAATGCGGAGCGGACATCAGCAGATTAGCTGATCTGTTCGACAGGGCTGTTTACGGCGAAGAAGAACTTAACTCAGACGAAAAAGAAGTAATTATGGAAGAATACGTGCAGGCATACCGCTTGTACATGGAAAACAACAGAATATTCCGCCGTAAGCCAGCAGTAAATTCTTAGAAAACTGGAGGTCTTTATGGAGGAAACGGTCACAAACAAGGGAATAATAGGCATTCTGCTTGCTTGCGTAATGCTGATCGGTATGATCGCAGGTGTCTATAGTCCTACAGAAAAGGCTCACGCTGCTGAGGATTACCGCACATGGAGCCAGAAAGACGAACGTTGGGCATATACCCCTCTGGGCGGCTCGACTGTAAAGGAATCAGGATGCTATATTACATCCATCGCTATGGTCGCTGCTGCTTCAGGTGCAAGAGATACCGAGAGCTTCAACCCCGGTGTATTTGCACAGCAGCTCAACAATATCGGCGCTTTTAGCTGGGACGGAAGTCTGATGTACTGGGCTTCGGTAAATGCTGTTATTCCCGAAGTAAAAATCGAGACAGCAAATCTGTACTTCAACTCAGGTTCACGTGAGAGCAAGGCTTCGGAGATGAAGTCGTGGCTCGACAAGGGTATGTACGTTATATGCAATGTAGGCGGTCACTGGGTATACGTTGACGGTATATCGGGCGCAGACGTTATAATGGCAGACCCTGCCAAGACAGAAACTTATCTTTACAACGCCTACAGCGATATCCTGTGCTATCAGGTGCTGTCAGGCAAAAATCCCTACGGCTCGCACATTGAGTCTGTAACCACAGAAGCTGTTACAACGACTTCCTCAGAAACTGCCACAACAACTACATCCGCATCAACCACAACTATGACGGAAACGTCATCATCCACCACAACAACATCGACCACAAGCAAAGAAACTTCAACTACAACTATTATAGCAACCACTGCTCCTGCTGAGGTCACATCAGCAGAAGCAGCAACAATGCGGACTGCTGTCATTACTGCCCCCTTTGCAGTACTTGAAAAGTCCGCAGACACAAGGTCAGAGGAAACTCAGACCACAGAAGCAACCACAACAACAACTGCTGCTTCAACAGAAGCAGAGACAACATCCACTACAGAAGCCGAAACAGGCGAGTACTTCTACTCAGGCAGCGAGACTGCTCCTGTTTACTCGGAAATGAACAGCGAAAGCACTGTTATCACTTCCCTCAGAAACGGCGATATCGTCAGCGTCACAAGAACCGTCGGCGAGTATGGCTGTATCAACATCGGCGGAACTGATGCGTGGGTGAAAATGTCAGAACTTGAATACGCAGGTGAGAGCAGAGACCTTGAAGTCGGCGATATCAACGGCGACGGCGAGATAAACGCTGTAGACCTTGCACTTCTCAACGAATATATCAGAAATGCCGCAGACCTCCCCGAGGGTGTGTCAACTCTCAGAAGATGCGAGATAGAAGCGGCTGATGTAAGCGGCGACGGTGCTATCAACAGCAGCGATGTTCTTATCTTTCTGATGCTTATCTGCGAATAAGGAGAACTGTAACCAATGGAATGGACAGAAGTCAATATCTATACCGCTACCGAGGGCATAGAGCTTATCTGCTCTAAGCTGGAGGATATAGGCATCAAGGGTTTCTCTATCCGTGATGCCGAGGATTTCAAGGAGTTCCTTGACAATAAGTACGGCAGATGGGACTACATCGACGATGACCTTATGGGGCTTTCCGAGTGTGAGACCTGTATAACCATCTACCTGCCTGCCAACGAACAGGGTCAGGAAACTCTTACCGCTGTGCGCTCTATGCTCAGCGAAATGAAAGCTGCCGACACCGAAGGGAAATACGGCAGACTTGAAGCCGAGCTGGCAAGCCTCCGTGAGGAGGACTGGGCTAACAACTGGAAACAGTACTTCAAGCCCTTTACCATCGGCGAAAGGCTGGCTATCAAGCCTTCGTGGGAGGAATACGACAACAGCGAGGACAGAGTTGTACTGGAAATAGACCCTGCGTCCAGCTTCGGCACAGGCGCTCACCATACCACGAGACTTTGTCTGGAGCTTATCGAAAAAAATCTCGCTAAAGGCAGCAAGGTCCTCGATCTTGGCTGCGGCAGCGGTATACTGTCCATCGGTGCGATACTGCTCGGTGCGGAAAATGCAGTGGCTGTTGATATAGAGCAGAACGCTGCGGAAACTGCACTGGAAAATGCAGAGAAGAACCGTATAAGTCCCGATAAGTACAAGACCTTTTACGGGGATATTACTACCGACGAAAAACTTGCTGATGAAATTGACGGAAAATACGATATGATCACAGCAAACATCGTTGCAGATGTCCTCATAGCCATGAAAGACCATTTCAGACGCTATATCAAGGACGGAGGGATACTTATAGTTTCGGGTATCATCGAGGAACGCCTTGACGAGGTGGTGGATGCCATCCTTTCGGCAGGCTTCAAAGACCCTGAGATCTCTCTCCGTGAGGGCTGGGCAGCAGTGAAATTCACGTTATGAAACTGCATTACGCAGTACATGATAAAATGAAAATGTAAGGAGATTTAGCACAATGGCATTATTCAAGAAGAAAAATCAGCAGGAAGAAGTCAAGGAAGCAGCAGATCCGAGACTCGAAGTCAAGAAGGCAGTTCTGGAGGTACTCAATGACAAGCTCAAGGGTACACTCTATGACGACTGTGTCATCCTTCCAAAGGGCTACACTATAGATGTTCAGATCGGCAGACAGCAGGAGGCTGAGGGCATAAAGATGCTTCAGGTCGTGTTCATCGTCAAGAATGATGAGCAGTTCGATGAAGCTCTCATCGAGCCAGTTGATTCACAGGGCAAGACAGATGAAGAAGCAGTACAGATGGCTGTGGATATCTTCTACGGCGCTGTATGGCATCCGCTGGATCAGGCTATGACAAAGAAGAATCCGCTCCATATCTCTGTTGACTATCTGAGACAGCACTACGATTTTGATATGTACTGCCAGTCGGTAGTAAGAATTGGTATAAAGGACAAGCAGCCCACAATGCTCCTCAACTATATCAAGACCGATATACCGAAGTACCTCGGCTCAAAGAAGTACTACTGGATAAGAATTTATCTTGCTAAGTATCAGGACAAGCAGGTATGCGAGGTGCGTATCAACGGAAGTGTGTGCACAGAGCTTTCAAAGCGTTTCCAGCCATACATCGACGGCTGGGATGCAGAGGAGAACTTCATGTCCGAGAAGCAGTACGGCATAATCGTACAGCGTGAGGAAGACCAGTGCCCATTTGAAAAGGATATCGTTATGGATGGCGCTAAGCAGTGCATTGCCGAGATGGTCAAGATAGCAAACCGTGACGAGTATGTTGGCATGGCAAAGAAGCTGGAGGACGACCTTACAGCTAAGATGTCAGAGCTTATCACAGATACAGATCAGGCAGCAACTATCGGCAAGTCCCTCGCTGCTGAGATAAGAATATTCATCCCCGAGATACTGGCTAAGCTGACACTTGGCTATACCGAGGGCGACAGCCTCTTCCTCCTTGAGGGTGAGGGCGACAACCAGCAGAGCATCGAGTTCAAGAAAACTCAGCTCCGTTCATACTTCTACCTCCAGCAGGCAGTTCTGGAATACCTGAGCACTCAGCCGCCGCAGGAAGATGTAACAAGAATAGTTACAAACAGCGTGGCATTCAGAGAGATGCGTAAGGTCATGGAACAGGCTAAGGAGCAGAACAAGGAGATCAATCCTGCTGACCTCTATGTACCCGGTACTTCATACAGGATCGGCGTTGAGGGCTACAAGGTTTGGTAATACAAAAAGGGCGGATCTCCGCCCTTTTTTAATTCGGAATGCGGAATTAGGAATTCGGAATTGATGTGTCCCCTTACGGGGACTTATTTAAAAATTTAAATCCGTCAGCGAAGCTGACACAATAATTACGCATTACGAATTACGAATTCCGAATTATTTCAAAAAATCCCTTGACAAACCAAGAAAACTGTGCTAAAATATTATTGCCGCTTGTAAACGGGCTTTAAGCGCTTTGCGCCCCGTCACAGCGAGTTTATTGAAAAGGCAGGTGCCAACAATATGTACGCAGTTATTGAAACAGGTGGAAAGCAGTATCAGGTAAACGAGGGTGATATCATCTTCATCGAGAAGCTCGCAGCTGAGGCTGACGAGACAGTTACTTTCGACAAGGTAGTAGCTCTCGGCGCAGACGATGGTCTCAAGATCGGTGCTCCTTACGTTGACGGTGCGGCTGTTCAGGCTAAGGTCCTCAAGAACGGCAAGGCTAAGAAGATCACTGTTTTCACTTACAAGCCTAAGAAGGGCGAGAAGAAGAAGCAGGGTCACAGACAGCCTTACACACAGGTCAAGATCGAAGCTATCAAGGCTTGATCGAGACTATGATCCAGGCAAGATTTTATGGATCAAAGGGCGTTCTGACAGGTTTCAGCTTCAGCGGACATTCGGGTCTCGCAGAAGCAGGGCATGATGTCGCTTGTGCGGCAGTTTCTTCCGCTGTTCAGCTTACTGCTAATCTGCTGGAGGAATTCGGGTTCGCTCCCCGTATCAAGGTGGGGGACAACCTCATCGAGTGCCGTGTCGCTCCCAATAAGGATGCTTCACGCTTCCTCGAACAGCTCAGGCTTCACTTTGAAGCGATACTTGAAGAATTCCCGAACACTATCAATATCACTATTTCGGAGGTGTAAGTTATGTTAAAGATCAGTATGCAGTTCTTCGCTCATAAAAAGGGTGTTGGTTCTACTAAGAACGGACGTGACTCAGAGGCTAAGAGACTCGGTGTCAAGAGAGCAGACGGTCAGTATGTTAAGGCCGGCAATATCCTCGTTCGTCAGAGAGGTACACACATCCATCCCGGCGCTGGCGTAGGCATCGGTTCAGATGATACTTTATTCGCTACAGTAAGCGGTAAGGTTAAATTCGAGCGCTACGGCCGTGACCGTAAAAAAGTCTCTGTTTATGAGATCGAACAGTGATCACGCAATAACGTGACATAAATCCCGAGCGTTATGCTTGGGATTTTTCTTTAGAAAATATTGGAGGTCGTAAAATGTTCGTTGATCAGGCGAAAATCAAGATCAAAGCAGGTGACGGCGGCGACGGCGCTGTATCCTTTCACCGTGAAAAATATGTAGCCGCAGGCGGTCCCGACGGCGGCGACGGCGGCAGGGGCGGAGATGTTGTCTTTCAGGTCGATGACAATTTCTCGACCCTCATAGATTTCAGATATAAAAGAAAATATGTGGCGCAGAGAGGCGAGAACGGTGCGGCAAGAAACTGCACGGGAAAAAGCGCTCTGCCCCTTATTATCAAGGTCCCGAGGGGAACTGTCATCCGTGACGCAAAAAGCGGAAGAATAATGGCGGATATGTCCACCGATGAGCCGAAAGTGTTGGCAAAGGGCGGAAACGGCGGCAAGGGCAATGTCCACTTCGCTACCTCTACCCGTCAGATACCTAAATTCGCAAAGCCGGGCTTCCCCGGGGAGGAGTTTGAGGTCACTCTCGAACTGAAGCTCCTTGCCGATGTGGGACTGGTGGGCTACCCGAATGTGGGAAAGTCCACACTTATCTCAGTGGTCAGCGCCGCTAAGCCAAAAATAGCAAATTATCACTTCACCACTCTTACCCCCGTTCTCGGAGTTGTAAGAGTTGACGAGGAAAAGTCCTTCGTTATGGCTGATATCCCGGGTCTTATCGAGGGCGCAGGCGACGGTGTGGGGCTGGGACACGAGTTCCTCCGCCACGTTGAGAGATGCCGCCTTATCGTCCATGTTGTGGACGTTTCGGGCATAGAGGGGCGTGACCCGTCCGAGGATTTCGAGGTAATAAATGCCGAGCTTGCCAAATTCAACGAGGAGCTTGCAGAGCGTCCTCAGATAGTAGCGGCTAACAAGGCTGATATGGCAACAAAGGAGCAGATAGAGGCTTTCAGAAGCTATATTGAGGGCAAGGGACTGCCGTTCTTCTGCATTTCTGCGGCTACCACTCAGGGTACAGCCGAGCTTATGAACAAGGTCTCGGAGGTACTTGACACTCTGCCGCCTATCAAGGAATTTGAGGCAGAGCCAATACCGCAGGAGGAGCTTGACGAAATGCTGGGTGTTGACAAGAAGTTCGAGATCAACGTTGAGGACGACGTTTACTACGTTGATGCTCCGTGGATACAGCCCATCATGCGTACCGTTGACCCCGATGACTATTCGTCGCTCCAGTACTTCCAGAGAGTGCTCATCAACAGCGGCATAATCGCAAAGCTGGAGGAAATGGGCATCAAGGAAGGCGACACGGTGGATATTGAGGGATTTGAGTTCGACTTTGTATATTAATATGAAAGATAATTTAACAGAACGTGAAGCCAATAACTACAGTCCGCTGAGTCTGGCTTTTCTGGGGGACAGTGTGTATGATACGCTGGTCAGGGAGCACTTGCTGAAACAGGCGAATATGCCTGCCGCAAAGCTCCATTCTGCCAAGATAAAGCTGGTCTGTGCGGAGTATCAGTCCGATGCGTATTCTGTTCTGGAGGAGAATATCACCGAGCACGAGCTGGCTGTGCTGAAAAGGGGGCGCAATGCCACGGGAAATACCGTTCCCAAGCACGCAGACGCCGCTCAGTACCGCCGTGCAACTGCGGTGGAGTGCCTTTTCGGGTATCTTTTCCTGACGGGACAGACAGAGCGTATCTGTGAACTGTTTGAAGCTATAATCAAAAATGTCGGGGACGTTTTACCGACTGAATAAATAAGAAAAAGGAGTGTTAAAACCATGTCAGGTCATTCAAAATGGAACAATATCAAGCGTAAGAAAGAAGCTACCGATGCTGCAAAGGGCAAGATCTTCACAAAGATCGGCAGAGAGATCACTGTCGTTGTAAAGGAAGGCGGCCCCGACCCTGCTAACAATGCAAAGCTCCGTGACCTTATCGCAAAGGCTAAGTCAAATAACGTGCCTAACGATAATATCGACCGTATAATCAAAAAGGCAGCAGGCGGCGAGGACAAGAACAACTACGAGAACATCACCTACGAGGGATACGGTCCTAACGGCGTTGCTGTTATCGTTGAGTGCCTTACCGACAACAGAAACCGTACAGCAGGCGAGGTGCGCCACTATTTCGATAAATTCGGCGGAAACCTCGGCACTATCGGCTGCGTATCATTCATGTTCAGCAACAAGGGTATCGTTATCCTTGAAAATACAGGTCTTGACGAGGACACTGTTATGGAGGACGTTTTCGAGTTCGGCGGCGAGGACTTCGATATCAACGAGGAAACTGTTGAGATCGAGTGCGCTCCCGAGAATGTAAGCGCACTCAGAGAGGGTCTTACAGCTAAGGGCTACAACGTTATCTCCGCTGAGTCAGAGATGATACCTGCAAACTACACAACTCTCACTGACGAGGATCACATCAAGAAGATGAACCTCCTCCTTGAGCACCTTGAGGACAACGACGACGTTCAGAACGTTTACCACAACTGGGAAATGCCCGACGAGGAGTAAAAGCCATGAAGGATATCAGGACGTTTACTCTCGACAAGTACAGCAGTGACAATTACAGCGAGATAGCATTCGGTGTGTACCTGAACAAGGAGACCGACAGTTATTGTTTCTGCTTTGAAGCTGATGAAATAGAACAGTATCCGCTGGAGGACCTACTGGAGCAGTACAATCTTTCAGCAACGGATGACTGCGGGATCGTAATAGGAAAAGACGGAAAAAGCAAGTATATAGCTGAGGTAGAGACTGTTTCCTCAGACAAGAGCGACTTTATCCAGCTAATGAATTTTACAACTATTGTCGGCAGAGAGATCATCAATTTTGAGATAGGCGATTATGTCTATCTCGGCGTAAAGTATGCTGACAGTAATTTCAGTATCAACGGCATAAGGGTCAATGCGCCCATTATCGGCTACAGGACTGACAGCAGCGGAATGATATCATTTGATGTGATATATCCCGATATCCAGTATAAAAATATGTTTACCTCAGGCGAGGATATCAGTGCAAAGGTATCCACGGCTGACATTGAGAATATCAGTCTCATCATCATCAAGGACGGTCATGCAAAGCTGTTCAGCACATACGAAGAAATTTCGAGGATGATGATATTCAACACTGACGGTTTCATCACTGTTGAAAACACCGCAGGTATCTGAGGTGCAGTATGGCTGATATAAGAAAAGCCGCAGACAGCGGCGAGTTAAAGGAAATAGCAGAGCTGGCTGAGAAGATATGGCATGAGTGCTTCGTCGGTATCATCTCCGAGGAGCAGATAGACTATATGGTGGAGAAATTCCAGTCATACAGCGCCATGACCGAGCAGACAGCTTCACAGGGCTACAGCTACTATGCAGTACGTGACGGCGGTGAATTGTGCGGATATATCGGCATGAATCCCGAGGACGGCGAGAGGTTCTTCCTGAGCAAGCTCTATCTCCGAAAGGATAAGCGTGGCAGGGGAGTAGCCTCGGAAATGCTGGAAAGAGTGTTTGCCGAAGCGAGAGCCGCAGGGAAGTCCTCGGTATATCTGACCGTGAACAAGCACAACCGCCACGCCATAGATGTGTATATCAAGAAAGGCTTCCGAATGGTCGATGAAGCAGTCACCGATATAGGCGGCGGCTTTGTCATGGACGATTATATTATGGAGTATTTTCTTTTAGAAAGCTCAGGCTGTTAGATTTTTGAGGGCACACATTTGTGTGCCCTTTCAGTTTGCCGACAATGTCGATTTTGCGAAGAAAACCAACACGGGCGCCGAAACGGCGCCCCTACAATTTGTTAATATATCGTTATCATCTGTAGGGGCGGCGTTCCGCCGCCCGCATATCAACAATTCAAAATGATGTTTTTGACACTTTGTGATGATACGCATTGTGTGCCCTTTTACATTATTTATAAATAAAAAATACCCATAAAGAAGCAAATGCCTCCTTATGGGTATTTTGATTATTTGGATTTTATTCTGTCACAGGCAGTTTATCGATGAGCTTCAGCATGAATTTCTGGATAGCCAGAGCATCAGCGGATGTAACACCGTCGCCGTTTCCCGTAACGTCGGAATTTTTCTTACCCTCGGCAGTTATGTGTTCGGGAGCAGTTCCTTTTTCGCCGTATTTATCGGGATTTGCAATTGACTGCATGATAAGAACGGCATCGCCGAGATCAACAGAACCGTTACAGTTTGCGTCGCCGTATTTAACGGAAGCTGCCCCCTTTATGGTGATGGTATATTCGTCGGTATTGTTATCACCGTGTATTTCCTTGACATCAGAATCGGGGATAGGAGTTACATCTCCCATATCGGCATCAATTACAAGATTGAACGATGTGAGATAGCTCCTATCGTCTTTGCCTGTGCCCTTTGAAAGATAAAGGGGATTTGCCTTAGATGTGTCCATTATCTCAATAGGACCTGTAGAGATAGCCTGACCGTTTGCTACAGTTTCGATGTTATGAGTGTAGCTTATCTGTACATCGTTTACAAGCTCGCCCTTTTCGTTTACAACGTTGACTTTGATATAATTCTTTTCGGGAGCAGTTGTAGCAGATGTAGTTACCTCGGAAGTTGTAGTAACAGCGGTTGTTGTGGTAGTAGTGGTCTGAGCTGTAGTAGTAGTTGTTGTCTCAGGCTCGTCATTTGCTATCCATATCGGCTCAAGACCGATACCTACACCGGGCAGAGCGCCTTTGATGAGGAAATCGTCTCCGGGCTGATAGGTCTTTCCATCATAAGTCCAGCCGCCAAAGGTATAGCCCTCATTTTCAACTGTCATTTCGGGAACTTTTATGGTATCACCTGTTGCACCGGGAACCTTGATATTCTGAGTACCCGAAACCTTTGTCTTGAATACTACAACATACTGAACAGGCTTCCAGACTGCTGTCATGGTAACATCCTGATCGGGCATGGTGAACTCGGAGAAGAAAGCGTAGTCCTGATCGTCGTAGTCACAGTGCCAGTGGTCGATGGTATAGCCGATACGAGCGAATCTGGTGCCGTCGTTGACGTCTTTTGTCTGTGACTCGATAACGTCGTATTCGCAGCTCGTTGCGCCTACGATATCATCATAGTCGCCTGCAAGATAGGTGAAAGTAAGTCGTCTGTGCCATATTGGAGTGAGAACTACATCATGTGCGGGCATGATGAATTTCTGCTCCTGCAAAATTTTGTGTTCTCCGTCAGTCCAGCCTGTGGACTTCTTCTCGGAATCCTGATAGCTCATAAAGCTGGCTTTCAGGAGAGTATTGGCAGTGACCTTTTTGCTCGGAAGCTCAAGGGAAGTATCGATTATTTCTCCGCCCATTTCCACCTCGTAGCTCAGAACGAATATCTCGCTGCCTTTTTCACGGAAGATAGGCTTCATAACAACGTCTTCCTCGTAGACTCTGTAAATATCACCGGGTTCATATCCGAAAAAATCGTCTGCTGTCCAGCCAACGAACTGATATCCCTCTTTTTCGGGGCTTCCGGCAGGTATCTTTACGCTTGAATTGGGTCTGCCTGTGATATCCTCGGGCTTTACGATATTTCCGTCCTCGTCCTCGGAGAAGAATATATCGGGGTCGCTGAGATCAAAGGTCACGTGTATTTCTGTCGGGGTCTCGGTGTCTGCGGCAAAAATTGCCGGCAGAGCATTGAGTGTGCTGACAGCTATCACAGCGGAGGCTGCGGAAGCGGTCAGGCGTGTGAGTAATTTTTTCATTTGTTTTCCCTCCCAACCGACGAATCATCGTCGGCTCGACCTATGCGGTCATTTAAATGAATTGGATGATGTGTCGTAAGTATAACCGACGGATGCGAGCTTTTTTTCTATCTGCTCCTGCGGTACACAGAGACTTTTACACATTTCCTCCAGCGACGGATATTTGTCCCTCAAAAGCGTATTGGCGTAGCTTAAAAGAATAATTGGGTCATTTGGAAGACTCATGATCTCTCTCCTTCTTCCACAGGTGCAGTATACTGATACTGATCCTCTGAACAACAACAGACAAATCTGATGGCATAAATTCCGTCTGTATCCTTCTTGCCGTGCGACAGCAAGCCTGCGTCGTCTGCCTTGACAGACAGAATTTCTGCTCGTCATCTTTATTTATTAACGTTTAGAAGAATTAGTATGAAAATGCAGTGCAGGACATTTTCGTGTGAGCACCGTGGATATACTTATCTTTATACTCGGCGCTACAGCAAAATATCCATAAATGCTTGTATAAATTCCAAATAACTGCGTCAAACTTTCTCACCATACGAAAGTATGCTTTCAAAAGTTTTCCTTGTTCTTTGAAATTTCTACGGCGCATTTTCTGTATAT
>JAFVBU010000137.1 GCA_017479805.1 Ruminococcus sp. | reverse complement strand
GAGTCACACTTGACCCCGGTCTATGCGGCTTCGCCGCTTTTATTAATATTTTATTGCTTCATTAATTTTCCGGGAGGGACGTTCCATGAAAAAACTTATTTCTGCTCTGGCAGCTTCCGTGCTGGCTTTTTCGGCTTCGGCAATGCCTGTCAGCGCTGCGGAAAAGCTGACGTTTACCGATGATTCGGATACGCATATATCCGATGAGTATATCGTCGGCGATGTCAATAATGACGGAGAGATAAACATAAGCGATATGGTTGTTCTCAGCAGCTATCTGCGTGGCAAGAAATCGGAAAGAAATGATGTGGTAAGGTCTGACCTGAATTACGACGACAGCGTGGATGTTTTCGACCTTATCGAGCTGAGAAAGCTGCTTATAGCTCCCGAAACTGCTAAAAAGGGCACAAAAGCGATCGATATCCTTGCTTCTGCCAAGCAGAGTGCGGAGAAAAGCATAATAGCAAGAAGTACAGATGATGTTGCCGCTTATCTTTCGGCTATAGGCACTGATGAGGCTGAGATACAGAAATATCTTGATATCTACAATGACAGCTTCTTTAAGGATAATTGCGTTATTTTTGCATCTATAAAGCAGAAATACGGCAATGGCATACATTATACCATCGGCATAGGCAGCCGTTTTGACAATAGAATGATAACTCTTGCCAATGAACTGAGCGGCGGCGATAAAAAAGACGATATCTTTGGATTTATCACAGCAATGACATATGAGGAACACCCTATGCTCTATCCCGAAAAGAACAACATTCTGCTGTTTCAGTATACAGTACCTGCACAGGCTGTTCATTCTCCCGATACAGCGGCAGGCTGCATTGACCTCAGCGGACTGCTAACTTCGGATTACAGCGCATATAAGTATTCCTCACCCGATGAAAAGCGTTCGATATATATTACTCAGGAGGCATATCTGCTCATGTCGGAGGTGAATGTCTACTATGTCAACGATGACGGAACGTACTCCTTTGCGGCATATCTCACTACAGATGACGGCTGCAATCCCTTTGACGGTGACGGCAAGTGGGAAAAGGATGAGGACGGAAACGACGTTTTCACCAACGGCGAAAGCTACAAAATGACATGGTCAGACAGTGAAGTTGTCATTGAGTACTGGTTCGAGCAGAATAAATGGGAAACTGCAACTATCGCTTTTGACAGCAGTATGATAAATACTCCGTGACGCACCCTACATTCCAAGCCTTTTGCGGATTTTTTTATCGGTAGCAGGATATATTTTTCGGCAGGCAGGTCTTTCAGAGACAGCCTGCCGTTTTTTCATTGTGTTACATTTTACATCGGCGGCGATACGCTGATTGTAAGCCTGAATATTTATCCCCATTTGCAGAAAGCCGCTTCACATGGAAGCGGCTGATTTTATCATACGTTGTAAATAATTTCCGAATAAGCAGGTATAGGCCACTGTGAAGCAGGCATATTCAGCTCTATCTCGTCGGCAACAGTTCTCATTATATCCATTTCTGCAAGCACACGGTCGTGGAAGAACTCTGCCTGCTGCTGGATATCCTTGACCTTGTTAGCCTCACCGATACGCTGTTCAAGTCTCTCAATTGAGTCGTACAGCTTTTCAGCCAGATCACTCAGCTTGTTAGCGATCTTTTCTTCAGTGGTTGACTTTATACCGATCTGATTCTTTGTAGCGATGGACTCGCAAAGTGTCTGAACATAGCCGAGAGTTGCAGGGAGAAGCTGTTTTCTTGCCATCTCAACCATTGTTCTGCCCTCGATACGTACAGTTTTGGAGTACTTTTCGAGGTGGATCTCAGTTCTTGCGGTCAGCTCATTCTGGTTGTAGATGCCGAATTTACGGAAAATACGCATATTCTTCTCGTCGGTGTAGTGTGGCATACAGTCAACTGTTGAAGCGTAGTTGGGAAGTCCACGTCTTTCGGCTTCCTTGACCCACTCGGGAGAATATCCGTCGCCGTTGAATATGATGCGTCTGTGCTCTTTAAGCACCTTTTTCAGCAGCTTCTTGACCTCCTGCTCGAAGCCCTCGCTGCCCTTGAAAGGTTCGAGTATCTCAGTGAACTGGTCAAGCTCCTCGGAAACGATGGTGTTGAGCAGTACGTTCGGGCAAGCAATATTATCGGAAGAACCTACCATTCTGAACTCAAAGCGGTTGCCTGTGAATGCAAAAGGTGAAGTTCTGTTTCTGTCGGTGGAGTCCTTCGGGAATGATGGGAGAGCGTCCACACCGATCTCGAAAGCCTTTGCTTCGGTCTTGTAGACCTCGTCATTCTCGATAGCCTGCAATACAGCGTCAAGCTCCTCGCCGAGGAACATGGAAACGATGGCAGGCGGTGCTTCGTCAGCGCCAAGTCTGTGGTCATTGCCTGCGGAAGCGGCGGAAAGTCTCATCAGGTCGGCATATTCGTCCACACCCTTGATAAGAGCGCAGAGGATAGTGAGGAACTGGAGATTCTCCATAGGTGTGTCACCGGGGTCGAGAAGATTCTGACCGTCGTTGGTGGACATTGACCAGTTGTTGTGCTTGCCTGAGCCGTTTACGCCCTCAAATGGCTTTTCGTGGAGCAGACATACAAGACCGTGGCGGAGCGCAACCTTTTCCATTACCTCCATAGCCAGCTCGTTCTGGTCGGTGCCGAGATTTGAGGTGGTGAAGATAGGTGCCATTTCGTGCTGTGCAGGAGCGACCTCGTTGTGCTTTGTCTTTGAGAAGATACCCAGCTTCCAGAGCTCGATATCGAGCTCCTCCATGTAAGCGGCGATTCTCGGGCGGAGATTAGCGAAATACTGGTCGTCAAGCTCCTGACCTTTTGGAGGCTTTGCACCGAAAAGTGTTCTGCCTGTGAGGATGAGATCCTCACGCTGATCGTACATCTTCTTGTCAATAAGGAAGTATTCCTGCTCTGCGCCGACAGTTGAAGTTACCTGAGTAACACGGTCATTGCCGAACAGCTTGAGGAAACGTACAGCAGTCTTGCTGAGAGCCTGCATTGAGCGCAGAAGGGGAGTTTTCTTGTCGAGGACCTCGCCTGTGTATGATACGAATACAGTGGGGATGTAGAGGCTTCCCTCCTTAACGAAGCAGTAGGAGGTGGGGTCCCATGCGGTGTATCCTCTTGCGGAGCTTGTTTGTCTCAGACCGCCCGAGGGGAATGAGGAAGCGTCAGGCTCGCCCTTAACGAGAGCCTTGCCCGAAAATTCCATAAGAGCCATGCCGTTAGAGCCGGGGGTGATGAAGCTGTCGTGCTTTTCGGCAGTAGAGCCTGTCATAGGCTGAAACCAGTGAGTGTAGTGAGTAGCGCCCTTTTCCATAGCCCATTCCTTGATGGCATTGGCAAGAACGTCGGCAGTGGTCATGTCAAGCGGTTCATTGTAGCGGACAGTCTTTTTGAAGTTTTTGTATACATTTTTCGGAAGTCTGGTTTTCATGACTTCTTCGTTGAATACGTTGCAGGCAAATATCTCAGGAATATTAACAGACATATCGTTTCCTCCTAATTCAAGACAAATTACAGTCTTTCCATTTTCACTACATTATACCACACAGAACAGCTTTTGTCAATTTGTTATTAGTATAAAACAGATGATTTGTCTCCTTGATACAAAATATCGAATAATGGCGGAATTTTCAAGTGTAAAATGACAATTGGCTTTTTGAAAATAATGGCTATGTAACTTTTTTGTGATTTGTAATATATCCGGCGTTCGCAATTGCTAAGTATACCACAAACACAAATTCAGTCAAGACCAAGACAAGCGCCATAAATGGCGGTCTTGACAGAATTTGTGTTTGTGGTTTGGGGCAATTACGCAAACGCCCGGCACTTCCCGACCACATAAAATGTTATTTCCAAAAAATAACATCGGTCAGGACGAAAAAACTTCCGACCTGACCGAACGTATCAATATTTTTACTGCTCAGCGGCTGCCCCTGAAAACAGGATTCACATAGCGATTGCGCTTGACAGTAGCCTTGCCGTACTGTATTGCTTTTGAGGGACATCGGTTTATACAGGCTGTACATTTGGTGCACCTGTCCTTGACCCAACGGGGCTTGCTGTCTTTCATCTCAATGGCATTGTCGGGGCAGTTTTTCGCACAAAGTCCGCAGCCGACACAACTGTTGTCCGCATAGAATTTGCTTGTTCTGGTGCAGAGGTGATACACGTGTCTGCCTATTCTGCCTATTGCCGCACCCTTTATTTCGCCCTTTTTCCTTGCGTCGATCTGCTCCTTTATCCTTAGCAGCTTTTTGTCGGAGACCAAAAGAGTTTGCCTGTTCTTTTCTGCGTCGGCGATACTGTAGAACAGCAGCGCATTATCGGGCATAACGACAGGAAAAACGTTTCTCAGCTTTATGCACCGCTTTGCAAGCATTTCTTTCAGCAGTCCGCCGCTTCCGCCGATACCTGCACCGCAGGTTATGACGGCATAAACGTAGCTTTCCCCTGCAAGCCGCAGTTTTTTGCAGAAATCAGCCACAACGTCGGGGACAGAGTAAAAATACACGGGGAAAACGAATCCCACGGCTTCGCCTTTCGGCACTCTGAACGAGAAATTGCCGTTATTTCGTGATTCAGCCATATCAATGACAGCCTCGCCCTTGTCGGCAAGAGCTTTTGCGGCATAAAGAGAATTTCCCGTACCTGTGAAGTAAAACAGCATAATATCACCCTTTCGAGGTTAGTTTTGCTTATTATATCACAAAATCGGAGCAATATCAAGCACATTATATTAACAATTCCATTTTTATTCGTGCTTTTATCGGATTTTAGGGCATTTGGAGAACTTTCTGCTAAGTCATATAATTGACTTCTACCAGAAATTTCTACCAAATTTTCTACCAAAATCGCTCTTTTTTGAAATTTTCCATTTCTTCATCTGTCTTGTCACATTATATTATATAATTACACGGCTGTGGGATGTGACGATTCCG
>JAFVBU010000136.1 GCA_017479805.1 Ruminococcus sp. | reverse complement strand
AATTTTCTTGCTTGTCCTGACAGCGAAATACAGCGTCAGAAAGTCTTGAAATGCGACAGCATTCCTGCGACTTTCTTCCTTGTCTTTCACTGCCAGTCCTTCGCAATAATTATTCAAGAGTTAATTGGTGGAGCAATAATTGTGAAGAACCTTTCTTAATGAAAGGTTCTTCAGTTTGTCGAAAAAGTACATTTTGTGAATAAAACCAAAACGGGCGCACACTGTGCGCCCCTACATTCTCCATTCTCAATTCTCAATTCTCAATTCTCCATTCTCAATTTCAAAAAACTAAAAACTGACCGCCTGATTTGTTTACTATAACAGAACTTTGAAATATATATACATATGCTGTTGACAGTATCACTGTAACATGATAAAATAGGTAAGAATATTATGGATAAAGGTGATAAAATGTCAACTTTGAAGGATGCTAAGATAGGACAGACCGTCAGGGTCGTCAGTCTCGGCGGTGACGGTGCACTCCGTCAGCATTTTCTCGATATGGGTATCATCCCCGAAACGGAGATGACACTTGTAAAGTATGCCCCTATGGGTGACCCCATTGAGCTTCGGCTTCACGGCTATGAGTTAACTCTACGCCTTGCCGATGCCGAAAAAATTGAGGTGACGGCAGTTGAAAGCAAGCCCGAAGCCTCGTCGAAAAAGCACGACAAAAAGAAAATTGCCCACCCGGGTCTCGGCGAGGGCGGAAAGTTCCACGCAAAGGGCGACGGCACTCCCCTCCCCGAGGGCACGCAAATAAAATTCGCTCTTGTGGGCAACCAGAACTGCGGCAAGACCACTCTTTTCAACAGGCTCACAGGCTCAAAACAGCACGTGGGCAACTTCCCGGGTGTTACCGTGGACAGAAAGGACGGAGCAATAAAGGAACATCCCAATACGCTCATAACCGACCTGCCGGGCATCTACTCCATGTCGCCATACAGCAGTGAGGAGATAGTTTCCCGAAATTTCGTCCTTGATGAAAAGCCCCACGCTATAATCAACATCGTGGACGTCACCAATATTGAGCGAAACCTTTACCTGACCATGCAGCTCATCGAAATGAACATACCTATGGTGGTGGCGCTGAACATGATGGACGAGCTTTCCGCAAACGGCGGCGGTATCGACGTAAACCGCATGGAACATCTTCTCGGTGTGCCTGTTGTGCCTATTTCGGCGGCTAAGAATGAGGGTATCGAGGAGCTTGTGGAGCACGCTCTCCATGTTGCCGTATATCATGAAAGACCTGTTGCTGCGGACTTCTGCGGCAAGTCGAGGAACGGCGGTGCGGTGCACAGGTGCATACACGGTATCTGCCATCTCATTGAGGACCATGCGGAAAAAGCCGAGCTTCCCATACGTTTTGCCGCCTGTAAGGTCATAGAAAATGACCCTCTTGTAATAAAAAAACTCGCTCTTGACAAGAACGAGGAGGAAATGATAGACCACATCGTCATGCAGCTCGAAAAGGAGCGTGGACTTGACAGGAGCGCTTCCATTGCGGATATGCGCTTTACGTTCATTCAGAATCTCTGCGAGGAAGCGGTGACCAAGCCAACCGAAAGCAAGGAGCACATCAGGAGCAGACGCATTGACAGTGTGCTGACGGGAAAATATACCGCCATACCTGCGTTTATCCTCATCATGGGACTGGTTTTCTGGCTGACCTTCAATGTCATTGGCGCATGGCTTCAGGGACTTCTCGAAACGGGCATAGACAGGCTGACGGAGGTCACCGATAAGGCGCTTGTCAACGCCAATGTCAATGAGACCATCCACAGCCTTATCATAGACGGAATTTTCGCAGGCGTGGGAAGTGTTCTCAGCTTCCTGCCCATAATCGTTACGCTGTTCTTCTTCCTTTCGATGCTTGAGGACAGCGGCTACATCGCACGTGTGGCGTTCTTCATGGACAAGCTGCTCCGAAAGATCGGACTTTCGGGAAGAAGTATCGTTCCCATGCTCATCGGCTTCGGATGTTCCGTGCCTGCGGTAATGGCAACGAGAACTCTCCCCAGTGAACGTGACAGAAAAATGACCATACTCCTGACCCCATTCATGAGCTGTACCGCAAAACTGCCTATCTACGCATTTTTCGTCAATGCGTTCTTCCCAAAGCGTGGGGGCCTTATAATGATAGGGCTGTATGTGCTGGGTATCATCACGGGCATACTTGCCGCCTGTTTCTACAAGGGCTTTCTGTTCCGTGGAGAAGCAGTGCCGTTCGTTATGGAACTGCCCAATTACCGACTTCCCGGGGCAAGAAATGTTATCCAGCTACTCTGGGAAAAGGCTAAGGACTTCCTGCAAAGAGCCTTTACAGTCATACTCATCGCAACCATCTGCGTATGGTTCTTACAGCATTTTGACCTGAAACTCAACATTGTTGACGATGCGGAAAATAGCATTCTCGCCAACGTCGCAAGCCTGTTCTCCCCTGTTATGATACCCGTGGGACTGGGCGACTGGCGCATATTGGTCTCGCTGGTAAGCGGATTCATGGCTAAGGAAAGCGTTGTATCCACATTGGAGATACTCTACAGCAACAGCGTTGAAGCGTCCATGACAGCACTTTCAGCCGCTTCACTTCTGGTATTCTCCCTGCTCTACACTCCCTGCGTGGCTGCAATCGCCTCAGTTAAGAGAGAGCTTGGCGGAAAATGGGCAGTTATCGTGGTGGTCTGGCAGTGTATCATCGCATGGGGAGCAGCACTGATAGTCAGACTTATCGGCATGGCAATGGGAGCAGTATGATGAATACAGTGGATATTGTGCTTTTGCTGCTGATTGCGTCGGCATTTTGCGGAGCTGTGGCGGCTTGTGTGAGGAACAGGAAGAAAGGTAAGGGCTGCGGAGGATGCTGTTCGGATTGCAGCGAGTGTGCTTATAAACAAAATAATAAACAAAATTAAATAATAAAAAAGCGGCGAAGCCACGTTTCACGGACGGTTCAATGCAAGTATCGGTCAAGCCGATAATATTTCCTCTCACAACAGGCAAGCGACAGCTTGCAACGGGCGGATAATATCCGCCCCTACGAGCTGGCGTCAGCCTGGTCGGCTTTACATCCTATGCCGACATACCCTCATGTTCAAACAGAATCCTTCCTCACATTCGGGCAACTACACCCACGGGTGCACGGTGTGCGCCCCTACATTCTCAATTCTAAATTCTCAATTCTAAATTCTCAATTCTAAATTCTAAAAGCGCACATTGTGCGCTTTTTTGTATAAGTTCACACTATATTAATGATTT
>JAFVBU010000135.1 GCA_017479805.1 Ruminococcus sp. | reverse complement strand
GATCTTCTGCCTGTATTCCTCGTTTGTGGAAAGCGCGGCCTCCAAGCTCGCGACATTATCGGCAGCCTTCATTTTTGAAATGTTGAATTCTTCCTTGTCAGGGTCTGCATCCTCGGGACTGCGCATGATCGCCAGCTTCTCCTTTGAGTGCTCCAGGAACTTATAATAGGCAGATCTGTAGGATGTGCAGAAGAAATCAATGGGCAGCTTTGAAACATCTATATGCTCTATATCCTTAACATTCTTTTCGATAAAGCCAATGAATTTTGAAGGCACTGCTTTTCGCCCGTCACTGCCGACCAAGGTCGATATTATATACGCTCTGTCAGTGGGCATTGTAAGTGCACTGTAAAGCACAAGCTTCTCTGCCTCAACAAAGGCAGTCGCACTGCTTTCGAGCTCAAGCTTCAGAGCCTCGAGCTGCTGCTTTTCCCGTTCTGTGAACAGCCCGTCGCTCCTTACATCCGCAGGGAATACGCCATCATTGGCGTCCATAACAAACAACACCCGAACATTATCAAGCCTCGAACTCTCGGCGCGGCCGCAGCGGACGCACTGCAGCTTTTGGGGCGGCTGCGAAAGCTTCATCTGAGAGATCATCAGCTTGAAGAGCTCGTAGAACTGTTTAAGGCTCATTCTCTCCTCGCCTATGGCTTCGCTGATAGTCACAACTGCACCGATTATTCCCGACCAGAGCTGCTTGTACTCTCTTGCAAGCTCTGTCTCGGTGCGCGAAGCGTCTCCGGCTCCCCTCTTGATGACGGAGTATACCTGGCTGGAGATATCTATCTCGTCAAGCAGCGCGAACAGCGCCTTGCAGATGTCCGCGCAGTCAGCGTCGGTGCAGGCGTTCTTAAAACGCTCCAGCGGTTCTATTATCTGCTTTCTTATCTCCTCAAGACGAGTTGACACCTTATTCTTTTCATCGTGGGAAATAAACTCCTGCTTCCACATATCACCCTTGACGCTCCAGGTATAGCAAAAGTCCTCGATCTCGGTGATGTCGTAATCATAGAGCTTGCAGAGCGGCGACTTTATGTATCTCATTATCGCCGATGTCCTAAAACTCTCGGTGATAACGCACTCAAAAATGCTTTTGATATATATTGCTATGACCGACTCATCCGCCTTCTTTGAAAGATCTGAAAAATACGGTATGCCGTATCTTTCAAGGGTCCCTTCAAGAACGGGCGCCGAGCTTTCAAGCGTCCTTGATACAACAGCAATATCGTTAAGGCTGTAATGCTCCTCGCGGGTCAGCCTTATTATCTCGGAACAGATGTACTCCGAGGAATCATAAGCATCATTTGAGCTTACAAGCTTTATACCGCCGTCAGAGCCGTCTGCCGCAGCATCTGCGCCACATAAGGCTTTGTTAAGAGCAAGCAGCGAGCACGCCGCCCCGTAAAGCTCATTGCAGGCCGTTTCTGTCGTTTTTACATTATGGTCTGCTGCTATCTGCCGCAGCCTCCGGCGTGTCCTGATGGTAACTGCAAAAGGATAATACAGCGCTCCGCTGCCGCCCTCAGACAGAGGCAGTGCTACCGTCATATCCTCAGCCTGAGTAATCATGCATTCAAGCAGCTTGTATTCATCATAGGAGAAATCCGTAAAGGCATCCACAAACAGTGAAAGGCCCTCAAAAAAGCCGCTCTTCTCGGCATAGCTCACGGCCTCGGCCATAGCAGTGCGGTCATCCTTTAGCCCGGCGGCGCCCAGTTCTTTGATATAAGCCCCATAAAGCTCCGAAAGATCAAAAAGCTTCCGCGAAAGGCTGCCAAAGGTCTTCTCGGAGGCAACGTGTAGGTCCTCGGGCGTTATGCCGCTGCGGGAAAGGTCCCTTATCAGCTGTAACGCCTCACCGATGAAGCTGCCCTTGTCAAGAGCCCGTTTATAATACTTGATATTCTTTTCGGCCTTCACTTTCGTGATGGCCTTGTACATTATAATAAGCTTCAGCTGCTCGTTGGCGTTCTCGGCCTCGTTCCCTGCATAACGCTCGGTGATGTCCTTTGCAAGCCTGTTGAAGCCCTTGGTCTCAATGCTGTTGAAGCGCTTAGTTCCAAGCCTTTCGTAAAGCTTCTTGTCGCACTCGAAGGAATACTGATCGGGTACGATAACAAGCACTCGCTTTCCGCTGTCAACGGCGTTCTCGATCATATCCAGAAAAGTCTTATCCCTGCCGCTGGCGGCGGGCCCTGTAACGATATTGAGCATCTCACGGCCTCCTTTTCCTCAGTATAATTCTACCACATAACTATTTCAATGTCAATGCAAATAGTTTTTACTGTCCGTAAAAGTGTACAGTAAAAGGGCCCGTCACAAAGGGCAAGTGCCACACAGAAGTTTTTCAACGACTATAACAGACCAATAACAGCGGATCAATGCACCTCGATGTTTCTGTATCGGGGTGCTTTTCTTTGTATTATTGCAAAAACGGCATACCCACACATGGCAGGTATGCCAATTAGTTTTAGAAAATATAATCACTCACACAATCATACCAATGCACATAAACCTCGCCGTTGACCGTCAGCCGCTCATTGTCAGGCAGAGCCTCTGTCCACAGCTTGCAGTAGCGGTCAAACGCCCAGTCATTGCGGTTGAACCTGCGCCATAAGATTGTCCTTCCGTTCTTGTCGATAAATTGCTCACTGAGGACACCTTCATTATATGTTCCGACATCAATAACACAAACGGTATCATAGGTCTTGCCGTTTATTTCAACCATATATCTGCCGACAAAATCCAGCGGTGCTATATCAACATTTAAAGTAATATCGTTGCCG
>JAFVBU010000134.1 GCA_017479805.1 Ruminococcus sp. | reverse complement strand
TCATTTCCGACATTTACAGACTTCAGGAACGGCTGCTCATATTTTTTGCTGATGAACTGCTCACAATCTGAGTCGGTGATGTACTTTATATCGCCGTATTTCTTAAAGCAGCCGGAATACGCATTGCAGAACGACTTTATGTCAGTGCCGTTTGTATTGTAAGCCTCCACAAGCTCATAGCCGTAGCAGTCAGAGGGCTTCCACGCACTGCCGAGAGGGTTGGATTTCAGAGCAGTCGGAGTGTCTGAAGGTGATTTTGCAGTATACGAACCGCTTTCATAGCAGGAGATAGCCGAGTTCCTGTCGGGGTCAACTTCATTGTCGGTATAGCCCTCAAAGCGGCAGTTCTCATTCTGAATGCGTGAACCCTCGCCGCCGATGACCTGAGAGGATTTATCGGGATTGCTGCTTCCGGTCACGGTGTGATAATTGTTGTAGTTATGATCGTAGCCGTTTGAATACTGCGGACATCTTCTCGAACACTGCTCCCACTTATTGTACATAAGAGTCGTGTGCAGACGGGAGGTATCCTTGTTCTGCGAGCCGAAAGCGAACGTCCAGTAGCGGTTTTTGAAATAGTTATAGGAAGCTGTGATGTAGTCGGGATTGTAGCCATTGTACTTAGCGTCAGACCATGAAGTCGAGGGGGTGTTTATCCAGACGAATTTTCCGACCTCAACGTCACGGTTCTGACCGAATGTCGCACTGAAATTATTGTGGTCGAGCCAGAGGTTACGAACGCCGTAGAATTGCAGAAGAATAACGCCCGAGCCTGTATTGTTGAGCGTTCTTGCGACCCAGTTCACATTTTGGATGACGATATTTCCGCTGGGCTTGTCGTCCTTGCCGTAGAAATCGTCATTTCTGAGCTGACTGTCATAGACGGTATTCTTGCTGTAAGAGCCGATTATCGTCTTGTTGTCACGGATACGCTGCTGAGTTTTGTTCTGGTTGACAAGGTCGATGTCCGCAGTGATGACAACTGTTTTCGGGTCGGTGCTGTCAAGTGCGGAAACGAGCTCAGAGGTGTTTTTTACGAACACAGTCTCACCCAGCAGACCGCCGATAGTTCCGGCTTTTTCCTTGCCGTTGACAAGGCAGTTGCCCGCAAAGCCCTCCAGTCCGTCGAGGTTCAGCTTGTATTTCTGGTACATATTGCCTGTATAGGTATCGACCGATAGCGAATTGCTGTCAGGGTCGAAAGTCAGTGCGGCGGAGCTGTCGGAATTGCTGGTTATCTTGTAATAAAGGTCATAGCCCTCGAAGTCCTTCTGCACGGATTCTATTTTCCAGCGCTGATCGGCGCTGTCTGTATCGGGAGCGATGACTGCAAGACCGTTGTCGTTGGTGACAACATAGCCGGTCTGTGAGTTGACTATCTCATATACGTCCTTGCTGACGTAGTTGAGATACCATTTCTGGCTGCGCTCTCCAAGAAAGGTGTAGGAGCTGAGATAGTCGCCGCTGTCAGTGCCTGAGATGATGATACTGCGGTCGGTGTCGCCGATGCCGAAGCGAAATTCCTGAACCGGATAGCTGAGAGAATCTGCACCCTCTGCGTGAGCTGTCTGTCCGAGGATATCATTCGGTGCGAGCGAAAGTCCGACTGCTGCCGTGAGGACTGCACCGGTGATCCTTTTGAAAATATTCATACTGATTCCTCCTTGCAATGTGTTGTGTCCGTTATCTGTTGCTTTAATTATAGCATATTTCTGAAAATATTAAATAGTATTTTACGCACTGATACTTACATTTTGCGGACAAAATCATTCTGCATTATGTAAGTAAGAGTCCGCAAAACGTTATTGAATGATAGACAGCATATCAGTATAATGAAGATAACGAAAACGGAAATACACGCCAAGGAGAAATTGCAATGAAAGCATTTATTTCGCGCATAACTCCCGCAGACGGCGAGCTGCACCATGAGCAGGAAAAGGGGATTAGCTGGACTGCCGGAAAAAATGCTGTCAGCCATAATGTTTACTTCGGAACAAGCTATTCCTCCATATTTTCTGCGGACACAAGCTCTCCCGAATTCAAGGGAAATCAGACCTCTGCAAGCTATGCGCTCAATGAGGACTACGACTCACTTATGCAGTATTTCTGGCGCGTGGACGAGGTGGACAGCAGCGGAAATGTCACAAAGGGCGATGTTTACAGCTTCTACATGGCACGCCTTGCATTCCCCACAGCCGAGGGCTACGGACGCTTTGCCCGCGGCGGCAGAGGCGGACGCATAGTCGAGGTCACGAACCTCAATGACTCCGGCGAGGGCAGTCTCAGACAGGCTCTTGAAGTGGAGAAAGGACCGCGTATCGTGGTATTCCGCGTGGGCGGCATCATCGAGCTCAAAGACAAGATAACCATTCCCTCCGACGGCGGCGACGTTTATATCGCTGGTCAGACAGCTCCCGGAGACGGTATCTGCATTCTGAAATATTCTATCGGCGCAATGGGTGCCAGGGATATCATTATCCGTGATTTGCACGTCCGTATCGGCGATGCGAACGGAAAAGGCACTGACGGTATGGGTCTGGGCAGCTGCGATAATTCCATAGTTGACCACTGCTCGATAGCGTGGGGTACTGACGAGGGCTTCAGCTCACGAGGTGCGCATAATATAACCTTCCAGCGCAATATCATTGCAGAGTCGCTGAATGAATCAGTTCACTACAATGCCTACGACCGTACCCAAAAGGAGCGCCATGCATTTGCTGCGTCTGTCAGCGGAAACGTCGGCAGCTTCCACCACAATCTGCTGGTGAACTGCACTGACCGCAACTGGTCTCTTGCAGGCGGTCTTGAAGCGGACGGACAGTCCCTCGGCGGTGCGCTTGACATCTCAAACAATGTAGTTTACAATTGGTGGGTACGCACGACCGACGGCGGTGTAGGCGCACTGAATTTCGTGGGCAACTACTACAAAATGGGTGCAGTCAGCAAGGATATGGCTATTTTGCAGCTCAATGACGACAAGCTCTGCGATACGCCTATGAAAATATATGCTTCGGGAAATAAGGTCACTGACATAAAGGGAAATACCAAGCTCAGTCCAAGTGATGACGCATGGAAGAAGGGCTATGTTCAGACCTATATCAAGACAGAAAAGGATCAGCGGCATGACAGTCCGATATACCCGAGCTATGTGAATATCCAGTCCGCTGATGAAGCCTACGCAAGCGTTCTTTCAAATGTTGGTGCAAACTCCAACGGACTTGATTATCTCGACCAGCGTTACATCAATGAGACTAAAAACGGCACTTACACCTACACAGGCAGTGTAGATAAATTAAAGGGCATTATCGACAGCCAGAACGATGCCGGCGGATATCCCGACAGCTCTAAATTCAAGGGCGGTACAGCGTATACCGACTCCGACCACGACGGAATTTCCGACGAGTGGGAGAAGTCTCACGGTCTCGACCCGAATAACGCTGCTGACGGCAATATCATCACTCTCTCCGACGAGGGCTACACTAATGTGGAGCTGTTCCTCAACGAGCTTGCCGGTGACGATATAACCGTTTCTGTAAAGGCTGAGCCTATTGACGGCACACTCATAAAGCAGCTTGAAGTAAAGGACTCCGTGAACCGTTTGAACTGGAGCCTTGCGGAGACTGTTCATACCGGAGATAACATTTACGGCGACAGAGACGCTGTATTCACGACCCTTCCGGCTGTACTTGACGGTGCTGAGTTTATCCGCACAGCCTGCGATTCAAAGACCTCGACCGGAACGCTCGCACAGTTCACTGCCGGTGAGGATATGACCGTATATGCAGCGTTCGACAGCAGAGTAGAGAATGCTCCTTCATGGCTCAGCACATGGGACAAAAACGACCTGACTGCTGAGAACAACAAGGGTGCTTCCTATGTCATATACAGCCTGAATGTTTCAGCCGGAGATACCGTTACTCTCGGTGCAAACGGTCAGTCGCAGGGCTGCGTGAACTATGCGGTATTTGCCGTGAAGCCGTCCGGAAAAGTAAAGGGCGATGTAAATGCTGACGGCGAATTCAATATAGCCGACCTTGTCATGATGCAGAAGTTTATTCTCGGCAGCGGAACGCTCACTTACTGGCAGGCTGGTGACCTCTGTGAGGACAGAGCAATAGATGTATTTGACATGATAATGATGAGGCAGCTTGCTATAGAGCAGAATATAACAAGTATAAATCTTCTCCGGCGTCTGCACTGGCTGGAGTGATCTAATAAATTCCTTAAAATTAAATTGTAATGGGACAAATCAGAACTAAAACCGTACTGAACTGCACTCAGTACGGTTTTGGTTTTTTATTGACATCTCTGCCTTTTATGGGTATAATTGTATCAAAGGCGGTGACGATATGAAACGGATAGGAGTTATAATGCCGGCGATAACCGACATTTTGCAGGGCGAGATGATAAGCAGTATTTGCAGGGGCGCTTTTGCGGCAGGGTGCGATGTTGCAGTGCTTACGAATACCACGAATGCACACGATGAATTTGTGTACAATGAATATACGGTCGGCGAGGAGAATATCTTCACGCTCATCGGGAATGCCCGGCTGGACGGCATTATCTATGCGTCTCATTATTTCCGCAAAACTGCCGTGCGCAATAAAATTTCGGATATAATAAAATCTGCCGGTATACCTTGTGTAGACACAGGCTTTGGCAGTGAGTTTGAAACTGTCCATGTGCCGCAGAAGCAGGCTATGTACGATATCACCGAGCACGTTATTACTGTTCACGGCTGCAAAAGGCTGTGCTGCCTTACGGGTCAGAAAGATATACCGGAGTCCGTGGAGCGCCTTGAGGGTGTTCTCGATGCAGCACACAGGCATGGGATAAATGATGTGGATATAGTCTACGGCGACTTCTGGAAATCAAAAGCCGAAAGTCTCGGCATGGCTATACTTTCGGGTGAAATGCCCAAGCCTGACGCCGTCATCTGCGCCAGTGACGTAATGGCGGTGTCGCTGTGCGATACTCTCATCGAAGGCGGAATGTCTGTTCCCGAGGATATTATCATAACCGGCTATGATGCGCATATCGTGGCGCTTTCGCACTTTCCGTCCATAACCACTGTCAGCGGTCAGAGCCGTGAGACAGGTCGTCTTGCCACGGAAAAGCTCCTTGCGATGATAGGTGCAGCGGAGTTCGGTGATAAAAAGATACAGCTCAAAACGGAGTTCGGCGCAAGCTGCGGGTGCAGAAGCCTTCACGATGATTACAAGCAGGCAGCGCTGCAGATACAGACCTACATAAGCAATGAATACCGAAAGACGGAAATGCTCGAAATGCAGACGAATACGAGCTATATCGCAGAAATGGCAGAGGCGCAGTCGCTGGACGAGCTGGTGAGTGCTATTGACAGGACAGCGCATATCATCACGGACTTCCGCAGCATTGATATCTGCCTTTGCTCGGACTGGGCGGGCAACCTGAAAAAGCCGGATATCTACCGCAATGAGGGCTACCCGGATACGATGTATCTTGCACTTTCCAAAAGGATAGACCGCCGGTGCGGGAGTGGATATGAATTCCCAACGGAGGAGCTGATACCTGCGATGAATGAACCTCACGAGCCGCAGCTATTTATGGTCACGCCGATACACCATATCCTTCGTGCATACGGTTACTGCGTTATCTAATATGACAGGGGGCATCATTTCCAGATAAGTCCTCTGCTGAAAAGCTGGCTCGACGCGATATCGAACGGTCTGCGGACGCTTCAAAAGAAGATGTATACCGACTACCTGCAATCAAAGGTGGACGAGGCTTCGCTGCACGATATGATGACAGACCTGCTCAGCAAAAAGGGTCTGCTGCGGAGAATGAACGAGGCAGCTCTGAACGGTCGTCCTCATGGGCTTGTGCTGATGACTGTCGGGCGAATTTTAGCTTCTGACCTGAGCAGCGCTCCCGACAATTTCATGGATACGGTGATAAATTCCGAAATGATAATTGCAAACGCTTTGCAGCTCATTAGTGGGGGTGAAAGTGCCGCCGCAAGGCTGAATGAAAGGACGTTTGCATTCATGTTCAGCCTCCTCGACGGACAGACCCTTGAAGCTGTTACAGAGCAGACGATAACAAGGCTGGATATCTTCATAAAGAAGATACAGGAAAGTGCAATATACGCATATCTTCCCGAAATAGTCCACAATAGCTTCATCATCACAGATACGTCCAAGGAGTTCCTGAATGCAAGGATAAAGGAGCTTGAAAGCATGGCGGCAGGTGCCGTGAAGAAAAGCTATGATACCACACAGCTTGAACGTCTCAGGCGTGAGATACACCTTGCGACGCAGCTCGACTGGAGCCTTACCTCTGCGGCACAGCGGCTGAACATCAGTACAAGCTACTTGCAGAAGCTTTACAAAAAGCAGTTCGGCATGACCTACATCGACGATGTTATCGGTTCAAGGATAGAAAAGGCGAAGTATCTTCTATCCGCAACCGACCTGCGTATCAGCGAGGTTGCGGAGCAGTGCGGCTATCAGAACCCGACACATTTCATGCGGCAGTTCAAGGAAAAGGCAGGAGCAACACCGTCGGAATACCGCAGCGGCAGGAAATGATCCTGCTTTGCGGTCAGCTTTGCCGTGCGGCAGCGATGAAGAATGATACAGAAAGTCCCCGCAATTGCGGGGACTTGTTCATATATGCTTGTTTATGAGATCTATTGCGTGTTTACAGTGTCGGCTGTTTTACTTTGATTATTGCAGTTCCAACATTTTGATTGTAAGGAACATATACTCGGCGCTACAGCAAAATATCCATAAATGCTTGTATAAATTCCAAATAACTGCGTCAAACTTTCTCACCATACGAAAGTATGCTTTCAAAAGTTTTCCTTGTTCTTTGAAATTTCTACGGCGCATTTTCTGTA
>JAFVBU010000133.1 GCA_017479805.1 Ruminococcus sp. | reverse complement strand
GAAAGATCGCTATGAACAAAGAAAACAACGTGTCCGAGTACAAAATCGGACGAACAACTAACATCGTGAAGTTAGTATTCAACCCTGCTTCAAAGGCAAGCCTTTCAGATATTCTGAAACGACTCATTATCCGTGAGTGCGAGGATTTCCTCGGTGAATCCGGACAAGAACCCGAGAAGCAGGCTGTGTAACTTTGGAATTTCGGCGCATTGCCAATGACGGTATATTGCGCTATAATGATAACATAGCTTGCTGTATCTGTCGGAAAGAGAGGTAAATTATGACAGACAAGATCACAGCGCTTTATTGCAGGCTCTCCAAAGACGACCTTTTACAGGGCGAGAGCAACAGTATCACAAACCAGAAGGCTATCCTCAAGAAGTACGCAGAGGATAATGGCTTTCCAAATCCCGTGTTCTATGTGGACGATGGTGTCAGCGGAACAACGTTTGAGCGTGATGGCTTCAAGGCGATGATGGCTGACATCGAAGACGGCAAAGTCAGTACAGTAATCACAAAAGACCTTTCAAGACTTGGACGTGATTACCTGAAAACAGGCGAATACATTGAAATCATCTTCCCTGATTATGATGTGCGGTATATCGCAGTAAACGATAATGTTGACACTTTCAAAAGTGAGAACGAACTGCTTGCCTTCAAGAACATTTTTAATGACTGGTATGCAAGGGACTGTTCCAAGAAGATCAGGGCGGTTTTCAAGGCAAAAGGTCAGTCGGGCAAGCCGCTTTCAAAGCCGATTTACGGCTATATAACGTCCGAAGTTGATAAACATCAGTGGGTGATCGACGAAGAAGCTGCAAACGTGGTGCGAAGGATATTCAAGCTCTGTATTGACGGTTATGGACCGTCCAAAATCGCCCGAATTCTTACGGAGGAAAACGTATTGAATCCGACGGCTTACGCACTGTCACAGGGACGTGATAACGGTCACAGAAATGCAAACCTTAACCGCTGGGATCACAGGACGGTGGCGAATATTCTGGAGCGTCCCGAATATTGCGGGCACACCGTCAATTTCAGAACCCGTCGAAAGTCATACAAAGTGAAAAAGACTATCCGAAATCCGCAGGAGGACTGGCTGATTTTTGAGAATACCCACGACCCTATCGTTACTCAGCAGGAGTTCGATTTAGTGCAGGAACTCCGCAAGAATAAGCGCAGACCGCAGAGATTCGAGGAGGTCAATCCTTTTTCGGGTGTCTGCTATTGTGCGGACTGTGGCAAGAAAATGTATCTGTGCCGTTCGACAAGTCTTGCCGACAATCAGGAACATCTGAAATGCTCTACCTATGCTAACGACACAAACGACTGCTCGGCACATTATATCCGTACTTCGGTGCTGGGTGAGATTGTTCTTGGCGAGGTCAACAAACTCCTCGCTATGGTCAAGGAGAATGAGGACGAGTTTGTGCAGGCAGCTATGGAAAGTTCGGCTACGAAGCACTCCTCTGAACTTTTCAAGGCGAAGAAAGCACTCAACAAGGCTGAAAAGCGTATCGCTGAACTTGACGGGCTGTTCACAAGACTTTATGAGGACAACGTATCGGGCAAGGTATCCGATGAACGCTATGCCGTAATGTCCGCTGGATATGAGGACGAGCAGAACAGGTTGAAAAAAGATGTCGCTGAATTGACAGCTTTCATCGAAACAGCGGAGCAGAGAGCATCTGATGTTAAGTCTTTCCTCACAGCAGTTCGGAAGTACGAACACATCACAGTTCTGACTCCTGAGATAATGCACGAACTTATCGAGAAGATCGTCATTCACGCTCCAGATAAGAGCAGTGGACATCGCACTCAGCAGATAGAGATACACTTCCGCTTCGATGTGGCAATCGCTACGGCAACCGCAAACCGCAAGGAATACACCAAAAAGAGAAAGGCTGCGTAGGCTATTCTACGCAACCTTTACTTAAAATTGTTAATATTTCTTTATTGGCGCTACGCTTGATACTCGGTGCTGTTGTCCACATCGGCATTATTTGAAAGAGCCTTTCTCGGAGCGGCATTGTCCCAGCTTATCAGCAGTTTTCTTGCAGCGATGATATCGAAAACATCAACGCTTCCGTCGTTGTTCACGTCGCCTAAAATATGTGTCGAACCCCTTGCACCCTCGATGACCGTGCCGCTTGGTGCAATGCTCACCTCGTCAACGTAGAAATCGGAAGTGCCCTTTTCAGTCTCGATGTAGATGGAAATATTCTCCGCATCCGACGGAACATCGAACTCAGCATTTGCAAGCTGTTTCCACTCGCCCTTTTCCACATCTGCGCTTGCTATCTTCACATAATTGGTTTCGCCGCCTGCGTCATACTGCATAGTAAAGTGGAACATCACGCTATTTTTCGGTGAAAGCACGTTGGCACTGAAGCTGTAGGAATTGCCTGCGGTGACCTGACTTCCCACGTTGTAAACCGCACCGTTCCATGTCTCACGCCTGCCCGAGCAGTAAAGCGAACCGCCGCCCTTGTAAGCCTCCTTCGAGCTTGAAGCAACAGAAGCGTTTCCTCTGCCCTCCCAGCCGTCCTCACCGCTGTCAAAGGAAAAATCAGCGATGTGCTCTGCATTTTCCTCTGCAAAAGCAGTCAGTACAACTTGTCTGTCTGCGCCCGAATTGTACAGTACAGCCGAAGCTGAAAGTGCAAGGGCAGAAGCAGTCACGAATGAAAAAATTTTCTTCATAAGGATTCCCCCGTTTCTTGATATTTCCGCACCGTGAAAAAATATTCCCTCGGTGCACGATCCCGCCTTCGTATGAGCATCTGCAATTTTTATATCTTTTTTGTCGCCGCAAATGCCTTCGCTCCGTTGATTCAGGCACCCACCCATTACCACGGAACGATAATAACAAAGTATTATTATAATTCATTATACTATCACAAAATCGAATCAATCAAGGCAATAAATGTGATTTACTCACCAAATCTTGCTGAAATTGCCATTTTCGCCTGATAAATATTTGTCATTACAACATTTTATACTCGGGGGAGAGAATTTTTCGGATTTACAGATATGATATTACATATTGTGGTTACCATTTGTAGGGGACGGCGTCCTCGACGTCCCGTAAATTACCATAAAATAACATGAAACCAAATGTAGGGGCGCACACTGTGCGCCCTTTGTTTTTTGCAGAGAATCGGGAATGTAGGCAACCGCAAATTGCATCGTTAACCACGGGCGGCGAAACGCCGCCCCCTACATTCTCAATTCTCAATTCTCCATTCTCAATTAATCACGCATTGTCCGCTCCATTACGATAAAACATTCCGGCCGGCACAGGCACAGCCAGACTGAGACCTACTGCCGCAAGTATCTGCTGTGATGACGGCAGAACCGTGTCGAACACCACCTGCAATTGCGGAACTGCAACAGCGGCGGCAAGGGCGGCGAATGATATGACAGCGGCAAGCACCAGTTTCATGTTGCCGAATGGGTTCATGGTGAATATCGATCTTCTCTCCGAGCGGCACTCGAAAACGTGCACAAGCTGTGACATTACCAGTGTTATGAGCGCACAAGTCCTGCCTGCTTCAAGCCCTCCGCCCATCCGCAAAGCTATGCTGAACGATGCCACTGTTGATATGCCGATGAGTATGCCACGGAACACTATACGCCACATCAGTCCCCCTGCAAAAAATCCCTCGTCGGAGCTTCTCGGCGGTCGGCTCATGATATCCTTTTCGGGCTTCTCCATGCCCAGCGCTATGGACGGCAGACCGTCGGTGACCAGATTCACAAGAAGTATCTGCACGGGCAAAAGAATTATCGGCATACCCATGAGTATCGCCAGAAACATGGTCAGCACCTCACCGATGTTGCATGAAAGCAGATACCGCACAAACTTCCGTATATTGGCATAAACGCACCGTCCCTGTTCCACAGCGCCGACCAGTGTGGCAAGGTTGTCGTCCATGAGTATCACATCCGCCGCCTGCTTGGTAACGTCCGTTCCCGTCATTCCCATAGCCACACCAACATCAGCTTCCTTGATGGCAGGGGCATCGTTTACGCCGTCGCCCGTCATGGTCACTATCTCTCCCCTGCGCTTGAAGCTCCGCACCACTCTCAGCTTGTGGGCAGGCTCAACACGGGCGAACACCGTATATTTATCGATAACACGGTCAAGCTCCTCGTCGGACATTCTGTCCAGCTCCTCGCCCGTCACCGCCTTGCCACCACGGAGAAGCCCTGCCTGCTTTGCAACAGCCGCCGCTGTGTTTTCGTGGTCGCCCGTTATCATAACGGTACGCACCGAAGCCGCCGCACATTTCCGTATAGCTGTTTTCGCCTCCTCACGTGGAGGGTCGGTCATGCCTGCCATACCGAGGAAAACAAGGTTTCCGCCGTCGGGGGAAAAGCCCTCCGCAGTATTGTACGCAAGGGCAATCACACGCAGGGCATTGTCCGACATTTTCTCCGTCTGAGCAGTTATGCTTCTGCGAACCGAAGCAGTCATGGGCACAGCATTGCCTTTGCTGTCCATGTAAAAACTGCACCGTGGAAGAATGACCTCAACTGCCCCTTTGAAGTAACTGCGCTTTCCGTTTGCGGTACTGCACTGCACCGCCATGAACCTTGTCTCGCTGTCAAAAGGGCACTCATTCAGCTTACGAGCACCGTCCTTATTTATGCCAGCCTTAGCCGCCGCAATGAGAAGCGCCGCCTCGGTGGGGTCGCCTGTTATCTTCCACTCGCCTTTTCCGCTGAGCGCTCCCCTGTTCCGTGACTTAGGAGTTTCCTGAGTATGTATCTCCGCCGTTGAGCAAAGTGCACCGCACCTGAGCGCTTCCGAGAGAGCCTTTTCCGCCATCGGATTCACAGCAGTATTGTCTGCACCCTTAGTGACAGTGCCGCTGACACGGTAGCCGCTGCCGCTGAAATAGTAAACATCCTCGGCAGTATGAAGCTCGGTCACTGTCATTTTGTTCTCGGTTATCGTTCCTGTTTTGTCGGAGCAGATGACCGACGTACAGCCCAAAGTCTCAACGCTGTGCAGCTTGTTCACAAGAGCTTTCTGTTTCATCATTCGGCTGACCGCAAGAGCGAGGGCAATGGTCACAGACGCAGGCAAGCCCTCGGGAATGGCGGCAATGGCGATGGTAATGCCCGTCATGAGCATATCAAAAACGTTCTCCCCACGCAGCACGCCTGCGCCGAAAACAGCAATGCAGACCACGATACAGATTATCGCCACTATCTTGCCCAGCTCGGCAAGGCGCTTCTGGAGCGGTGTCATTTCCTTGCCGATGTCGCCGAGCATTTCGGATATTTTTCCCATCTGGGTATTTTTGCCAACCGCAATGACAACGGCGGTGCAGGAGCCCTTGACAGCCGAAGTTCCGCAGTAGATTATATTCGGTCTGCCGATGGAATTATCCCTGTCCTCCGCCGCACCTGCGGTCTTGGCAACAGCCTCGGATTCGCCTGTGAGCAGTGATTCATCAGTACGCAGGTCAGCCGCCGTCACAACAGCGCAGTCCGCAGGAACTCTGTCCCCTGCTTCAAGCTCGATGAGGTCGCCCACCGCAAGGAGCGAAGCGTCTATCTCACGGAGTTTACCGTCACGGCGGCACTTAGCCGTGGGAGCGGTCATAGCCCTGAGAGCTTCAAGAGTGTGCTCGGTGCGGAACTCCTGTACAAAGCCCAGCACCGCATTGAGCAGAACGATGAGAATGATAGTGACAGCATCGGATATCTCTCCGAGTAGAACGGAGACCACCGTAGCGCCCAGAAGGATCATCACCATTACATCCCTGAACTGCCCGAGAAAAATTTTCATAGCGCCTGATTTTTTGTTTTCGCCGAAGCTGTTAAGACCGTCGGCCTTCAGCCTTTCGGCTGCTTCTTTTTCCGTAAGACCCATAAGCTCATCCTTTCGAGGTGTTGTCTCTAAAGGATATGCCCCCGATGAATAAAATATGTTTCATGTGGAACAATTTTATTATTGCTCCACCAATTAACTCTTGAATAATTATTGCGAAGGACTGGCAGTGAAAGACAAGGAAGAAAGTCGCAGGAATGCTGTCGCATTTCAAGACTTTCTGACGCAGTATTTCGCTGTCAGGACAAGCAAGAAAATT
>JAFVBU010000132.1 GCA_017479805.1 Ruminococcus sp. | reverse complement strand
TCCATAAATGCTTGTATAAATTCCAAATAACTGCGTCAAACTTTCTCACCATACGAAAGTATGCTTTCAAAAGTTTTCCTTGTTCTTTGAAATTTCTACGGCGCATTTTCTGTATATTTTGCTATAGCGCCGAGTATAATTTGCTGTCGCATATGGGAGCAATAGTGTAAACAGACCTTGCAGGGGCGGGCTCCCCTGCAATTTCTGAATAAAAGCAGCTCCCGTTTGTCTTTGAAAGACATCTGTTGGCAGCTTCTAAAATTAATATACAATACAGCCGTCTTTTTGTCAATGAATTTTAAACAATTAAGAATTGGAATTTTTTGTAAATATGTATTATTATTAACCAAAGTGACGTCTGCTGATCGTCAGCATTATGCCTTTAAACCAATAAATATATATATGCATACCGAAAAACTCGGCTTAATAATATACCACATTTTTCGTATTTTTTTGCCGCTTGTTAACCTCGGTTAGCCCATTTTTGTTAGTTACTAAAAACTTGTTTAGCCATTATTGTACAAAAGGCACAAAAAAATAATTGCGAATTAGGTCAAATTAGAAATAGAAATTTCTAATTATATATGTTATAATACATAAAGATATGTGATGTGTGATATAATTTTATCGAAAAATTGTTACATTTTTCACAGTTTTATTAAGGAGGTTCATTTAATGAATTCAGCTAAATCAACTGTTCCATTCAAGGGTACTCCTGAACAGGAGAAGGAGCTTCTCAAGGTCATTGAGGAAAAGAAGAACGATAAGGGTGCTCTTATGCCTATCCTTCAGAAAGCTCAGGAAATCTACGGCTACCTTCCCATAGAGGTTCAGGCTATCATTTCCGATAACACAGGTATCCCGCTCGAAAAGATCTACGGAGTAGTTACCTTCTACGCTCAGTTCTCGCTCTATCCAAAGGGTGAGTACACCATCTCAGTCTGTCTCGGCACAGCCTGCTATGTTAAGGGCTCAGGCGATATCTACAACAAGCTCCAGGAAAAACTCGGTATCGGCGGCGGAGAATGTACTCCCGACGGAAAGTTCTCTCTCGACGCCTGCCGCTGCATCGGCGCTTGCGGTCTTGCTCCTGTTCTTACAGTAAACGAGGACGTTTACGGCCGTCTTACTGTTGACGATGTTGACAAGATCATCGCTAAATACGCTTAATAATACATACTACCATTTAGGAGGTTAACTTATGAAGACTCTTGAAGAACTCAAGGTTGTCAGAGACAGCATGGCGGGCGAGGTAGGCCTCAGAACCCATGATAATGCTTCTTCAAAATATGAAAGACACGTTCTCGTTTGCGGCGGTACAGGATGTACTTCCTCAGGCTCTCCCAAGATCATCGAAAAGTTAGAGGAGGAGCTCGCTTCAAACGGACTTACAGATAAGGTACAGATCGTAAAGACAGGATGTTTCGGTCTCTGCGAGAGAGGTCCTATCATGATCGTTTACCCCGAGGGCTCTTTCTACTCACGTGTAAATGTTGAGGAGATCCCACGTATCGTATCAGAGCACCTCGTTGGCGGAAACCCTGTTAAGGAATTCCTTTACGAAGAAACAGTTGAAGGCGACACTATCAAGTCACTTGATGATACTTCATTCTATAAAAAGCAGCACCGTGTAGCTCTCAGAAACTGCGGTGTTATCAACCCCGAGAATATCGAGGAGTACATAGGCAGAGACGGCTATCAGGCTCTCGGCAAGGTGCTTACTACTATGACTCCCGAGGACGTTATCCAGACTATCCTCGATTCAGGTCTCCGTGGACGTGGAGGCGGCGGATTCCCGACAGGTATGAAGTGGAAGCTGGCAAGAAATATCGTCCCCAACGCTGACCAGAAGTACGTTTGCTGTAACGCTGACGAGGGCGACCCGGGCGCATTCATGGACCGTTCCGTTCTCGAGGGCGACCCACACGTTGTGCTGGAGGCTATGTCCATCGCAGGCTACGCTATCGGCGCTACACAGGGCTATATCTACGTTCGTGCTGAGTACCCCATCGCTGTTGAGCGTCTTAACATCGCTATCAGGCAGGCTCGTGAAGCAGGTATGCTCGGCAAGAACATCTTCGGAACAGACTTCTGCTTCGATATCGACCTCCGTCTCGGCGCAGGCGCTTTCGTATGCGGTGAGGAAACAGCTCTTATGACTTCTATCGAAGGCAACCGTGGTGAGCCGCGTCCAAGACCTCCTTTCCCGGCAGAAAAAGGTCTTTTCCAGAAGCCTACTATCCTCAACAATGTTGAGACCTATGCTAATATCCCACAGATCATCCTCAACGGTGCTGAGTGGTTCGCATCAATGGGTACCGAGAAGTCAAAGGGTACTAAGGTATCCGCTCTCGGCGGCAAGATCAAGAACACAGGTCTCGTTGAAGTTCCTATGGGTACAACTCTCCGTGAAGTTATTGAAGAGATCGGCGGCGGCATCCCGAACGGCAAGAAGTTCAAGGCTGCTCAGACAGGTGGTCCTTCAGGCGGATGTATAGATCCTTCAAACTTCGATATCCCGATAGATTACGATAACCTCATCGGTATCGGCTCAATGATGGGTTCAGGCGGACTTATCGTTATGGACGAAGATAACTGTATGGTTGATATCGCTAAGTTCTTCCTTGAATTCACTGTTGATGAATCATGCGGTAAGTGTACACCATGCCGTATCGGTACAAAGAGAATGTGGGAGATTCTTGACCGTATCACAAAGGGCAAGGGAACTCTTGAGGATCTTGACAAGCTGGAGGAGCTTGCTGCTCATATCAAGGCTAACTCACTCTGCGGTCTCGGTCAGACAGCTCCTAACCCTGTACTTTCAACTCTCAGATGCTTCCGTGACGAGTATATCGCTCACGTTGTTGACAAGAAATGTCCTGCCGGCGTATGTAAGGACCTCCTCAGCTTTGAGATCGAGAAAGACAAGTGCTTCGGCTGCGGTATGTGTGCTAAGCAGTGTCCTGCTGAGGCTATCACTGTTACAGACTATACTGCACCCGGCAAGAAGAAGCCTGCATATTCTATCGACAAGAATAAGTGCGTAAAGTGCGGCGCTTGTATCGCAACCTGTAAGTTCAAGGCAATTATCAAGAAGTAAGCGGAGGAATTATTAATGGAAAATATCACAGTTAAAATAAACGGTGTTGAATTAGAAGTTCCTAAGGGCACTACAGTTCTTGAAGCTGCTCATAAGGCAGGCTTTGAAATTCCTACACTTTGCTATATGAAAGAGATCAACGAGATCGGTGCCTGTCGTATCTGCGTTACCGAGGTAAACGAGGGCAGAGGCTTCCGTCTGGTTGCAGGCTGTGTATACCCATGTTCAAACAACATGGAGATACTCACAAGCTCTCCAAAGGTAATAGAGTCAAGAAAGAGAACTCTTGAACTCATCCTTTCAACACACGACAGAAAGTGTCTCTCATGCGTAAGAAGCGGTAACTGCGAGCTCCAGAAGCTGGCTAAGGATTACGGCGTAGAGGACGCTACAGTATACGACGGCGTAAACGAGACCTATGAGATAGACAACAGTGCTGCTCATATGTATCGTGACAACAACAAGTGTATCCTTTGCCGCCGCTGCGTAGCTGTATGTTCAAAGACACAGGGCATCGGTGTTATCGGCGCAAACGAGCGTGGCTTCAAGACCTACATCGGCTCTGCATTCGATATGGGTCTCGGTGAAACAAGCTGTGTGTCATGCGGTCAGTGTATCGCAGTATGTCCTGTGGGCGCTCTCTCAGAGAAGGACTACACAAAGGAAGTTATGGCAGCTATCGCTGATCCTGAAAAGACAGTTCTCGTTCAGACTGCTCCTGCTGTACGTGCAGGTCTTGCTGAGTGCTTCGGCAATCCTATCGGCACAAATGCAGAGGGCAAGATGGTAGCAGCTCTCAGAAGACTGGGCTTCGACAAGGTATTCGATACAGACTTCGCTGCTGACCTCACTATCATGGAAGAAGCAAATGAGTTCATCGAGCGTGTACAGAACGGCGGCAAGCTCCCACTCATCACTTCATGTTCACCGGGATGGGTCAAGTTCTGCGAGCACTACTTCCCTGATATGACAGAGAATCTTTCAAGCTGTAAGTCACCTCAGCAGATGTTCGGTGCTACAGCTAAGACATACTATGCTGAGAAGATGGGCATTGATCCTAAGAATATCGTTATGGTATCCATCATGCCTTGTACAGCTAAGAAGTTCGAGATCGGCAGAGACGATCAGAGCGCAGCAGGTGTTCCTGATGTGGACTATGCTCTCACGACCCGTGAGCTCGGACGTATGATCGAGCATGCAGGTATCCTCTTTAATTCACTCCCTGAGGAGAAGTTTGACGATCCACTGGGCATCTCAACAGGTGCAGGCGTTATCTTCGGCGCTACAGGCGGTGTTATGGAGGCTGCTCTCAGAACTGCTGTTCACACTCTCACAGGTCAGACTGTAACTGATCTCCCTGAGGTTCGTGGTACAGATGGAATCAAGGAAGCTACCTACAAGGTTGGCGATCTTGACGTTAAGGTTTGCGTAGCAAGCGGTCTTGCAAATGCAAGAGAGGTACTGGAAAAGGTACAGAGAGGTGAAGCTGATTATCAGTTCATCGAGATCATGGCTTGTCCCGGCGGCTGTGTAAACGGCGGCGGTCAGCCACAGGTTCCAATGGGCATAAGAAACTTCGTTGACATCAGAGCAGAGAGAGCTAAGGTTCTCTACAACCTCGACAAGTCAATGCCTCTCCGTCAGTCTCATGACAACCCTGCTATCAAGAAGGTTTACGAGGAATTCTTCGAGAAGCCGGGCAGCCATAAGGCACATGAGGTTCTCCATACAAGCTATGTAAAGAGAAAGGTAAACGAGATATAATTGTTTTTGTTCATACGTAAAAGGGCGGACTTTTTGTCCGCTCTTTTTGTAAAGGGGCAGGATAAATGGAAAAGTACATAAAGATAATATGGCTTGTCGACCTGATATGGGTAGTGGTTATGACGTTCATATTTACAGACAGACTGCTTATCGGCGGTGTATGCGGATACTTTTTGTGGGCGCTGCCTATTGTGCTTTCGGCTGTATTAATTTACCGAGAAAAGTCTGCAAGGAAATACCTCCTGCCGATTCTTATTGTTGGGATGCTTCTGAGTCTTCTGAGCATTCGCAGCGGCAGAACGCTGATAAAGGAGTATAACGACGGAAAGAACTATACCGCCGTATATGAGCTGAACGCAGGTGCGATGAGCCACACTTCATACGTGAAAAATCTGTATCATACAGTTCTGGACACAGGCTTGCTGAATGTCAGATGGCGCACCGATTCAAAAAGTTCACGGTATGACGACGGTCTGTAATGAATAAAACAAAACGGTCTGCACATACTATCATCAAAGGAGATGATGTTATGCAGACCAATTTTAATGAAAGCCGGACCAAACTCAACCTCATGAGAGCCTTTGCAGGGGAGTCCCAGTCACGTATGCGCTACTACCTCGCCGCCGTTACCGCCCAGCAGCAGTTTATGGTGGGAATAGAGCGGATGTTCCGATTTACCGCCGAACAGGAGGAGCACCACGCAAAGGTGTTCTTTGAGCTTCTCAAGGATGCGGCAGGGGAGGAGATACCCATAAAAGCGGACTTCCCTGCGGATGTGTACACCGACTTGCAGCAGCTTCTCGACGCCGCCGCAAAGGGCGAGGACAAGGAGTTCAGCGAGATATATCCCGAGTTTGCACGTGTCGCAGCCGAGGAGGGCTTCACCGATATCGGAGAGAAGTTCCGCATGATAGCCGAGATCGAGGATAAGCATAAGCACCGCTTTCAGTACTACGCCGACCTCATGAGAAAGGATATGCTTTTCCGCTCCGACGACACCGAGGAAAAGTGGATGTGCCTCAACTGCGGTCATATCCACACAGGCAGCGAGCCGCCACAGCAATGCCCCGTCTGCGCCGTCAAGCAGGGCTTCTACGTCCGTGAACCCGAAGCCCCGTTCACGTCCTGCAATATCATGAAAGCATAATGGCTTTTGGGAGTTAGGGGACTTCGTGCTTTTTATCGGGGGAAACCTTTCTGAGGAAAGGTTCCGCTAACAGCGGCGACGACCCTCTGTCCTGCGGACATCTCCCTACACTGTAGGGAGTCACCCCCGAACCCCCTTCCAAAGACTTTTGATCCAAATTTTTACCCCTGATA
>JAFVBU010000131.1 GCA_017479805.1 Ruminococcus sp. | reverse complement strand
GTTGCCGTTATGAGCGGCAATTTCGTCCAGAGGGGCGATGTTGCGGTAATGGATAAGCTGGAAAGAGCAAGGCTCGCCGTTCGCTCGGGAGCCGACCTCGTTATCGAGCTGCCTGTTCAGTACTGCCTTTCCTCAGCGGAAAATTTTGCAGCAGGCGCTGTATACCTTCTCGATTCGCTGGGCGCTGTGGATGAGATATCCTTCGGCAGCGAGTGCGGTGATACCGATACTCTCCAGGAGGCTATGGACACAGTTGAGGCGATAGCTATGGTCCACGGCGAGGAGATACGCAGTATCATGGAGAAAGGCTATACCTACCCGAGAGCGCTTACATCAGTGGTCAAGGGCAAAGACCCCGATGTGGCGAATATCATATCCGAGCCCAACAATCTGCTGGCGATCGAGTATATGCGTGCGCTCAAACGATTCTCGTCGGTGATGATGCCGTTCACCGTGAAGCGCATAAATGCCGAGCACGACAGCGATATCACCGAAAACGGCTTCGCAAGCGCCTCGCTGCTCCGTGAGATGCTGGCGGCTGAGAACGATATCATGGGCATAAGCGAATACACCACACAGCTCTGGAGAGATGCTATTGCTTCCGCAGTAAGCAAAGGCGAAATAGCTTCCCTCAGCAGGCTTGAAAGAGTTCTTCTCTATAAGCTCAGAAGCTGTACTGTGGAGGATATCAAGGATATAGACGATGTGGGACAGGGACTCGAACACAGGATATACGGAGCAAGAATGGCCGGTTCACTGGATGAACTGCTTTTCACCGTCAAGACAAAGAGATACACAATGGCACGTATAAGACGCATAATGCTCAAACTCCTTATAGGCATAACAAAGGATGATATGGAGCAGCTTCCGCCATACGGTAGGATATTGGCTTTCAACGAGCGTGGCAGGGAGATACTGGCAAAGGCAAAGAACCACGCCACTATTCCCTATGCGGCATCCATCGCCAAGCTCTCACAGCTCAGCGATACAGCAGAGAGATTTGCCGAGCTGGAGATAAAGGCTTCGGATATATACGGTCTGGCACTTGAAACGGTGACTTCTGCCCAGAAGGATTACAGGGCTAAAATAATGATAGATATGGAGTAGTTTTTTAATGACCCGTAAATTTCTCAGAACTGCGGCTGCCTGTGCGGCTGCATTGATATGCCTGACATCATGCGGAGAGACTGTTTCACTTATGACACCCGAGGAATCAGGTCCTGCATCGGACCGCTCTTACACAGACGAAACAGAAGTGATAACCACACCTGCGGAGACTGAGACTGCTGAGGAAGTCACCGAACCTGTTACGGAGGGATTTTCGGTAGACGTCGCAAGACCGAGAGGTCACAAGGCGGCTAAGAAAAGCATCATAAAGAAGTTTGAGACAGTCATGCAGAACCCCGAGCTGCCTACGGGCTGTGAGGTGACTTCACTTTGTCAGACCCTCAATTATCTGGGATTCGATATCGATAAGGTCGAACTGGCAGACGAGTTCATGCCTATGGATCACGAGGGCTCGACCACTATGGACTACGCTTACATCGGCGACCCGAAATTGCAGGACGGCTTCGGATGTTTTCCGCCCGTTCTCGTTCAGACTGCCGATTCATATTTTGAATCCATCGATTCCCCCTGCTATGCGGAGGATATGTCGGGGATAGAGCTTGAAAAGCTGTTCTATCAGATCGAGGAGGGCAGACCTCTTATCACATGGGTCACCATTGACCTTGTGGAGCTGCGCCCCGAGCATCTATGGACCACTCCCGACGGCGATGAGATGTGGTTCAGCGGTATGCAGCACTGCGTTACTGTGTACGGCTACGACCTTGACAAGAAGATAGTATACGTTGCCGATCCGCTCAAGGGAAATGTTGAGTACGATCTGGAGCGCTTCACGAATATGTTCAATATGCTCGGACAGAAAGCAGTTATAATATGCGGAGATTCCGAGACAGAGGGACATTATGACCCGAACAAGGACTATAAGAAGTCAAAGTTCCTGAGCAGAAATGCTTATGAAGCAAAGAAGGCAGAGGAAGAAGAAGCTGCAATAAAGGCAGCAGAGGAAGAAGCAAAGAGGGCTGAGGAGGAAGCTAAAAAGGCTGAGGAAGAAGCCAAGAGAGCCGAGGAAGAAGCTAAAAGGGCTGAGGAGGAGGCTAAGAAAGCCGAGGAGGAAGCTGCAAGAAAGGCTGAAGAAGAGGCTCGCAAGGCTGAAGAAGAAGCACGTAAAGCTGAGGAAGCCGCAAAGACCACAACTACCACCACAACGACAACTACTACAACTACAAAGGCTACCACAACACAAGCCACTACCACCAAAGCAAAAACGACTTCCGTAAAGACCACCGCTTCCAAAACTACCACCACTAAGGCAACTACGACCACAGCTAAGACTACAACAGCAAAGTCGGTCACCACTAAGGCAAAGACCACCACAGCCAAGAAGGTCTCCACAAAGGCTAAGACCACTTCCGTTAAGGTGAACAAAACAACAACTACCACTGCAAAAGGCGGTAAAAAGTGATAAAAGGCATTATTTTCGATCTGGACGGCACACTTATCGACTCCATGAAGATATGGTATGACGTTGACAGGAATTTTCTCAGAGAACAGGGCGTGACCGATCCCCCTGCGGACGTTTCCGAAAAGGTGAAGAAAATGACTGTTGATAAGTCGTCGCAGTATTTCATCGACCGCTTTCATCTGAATGTTACGAAAGAATACGTCATAAAGCGCATTGAGGACATGGTGCGTGAGGAGTATGAGAAAAATATCCCCCTAAAGCCCTGTGTAAATGAAACTCTTGATATGCTGGACGAAAAGGGCATACCCTACGGCGTGGCTACAGCTACATATAAGGCGCTTGCTGAGGCGGTAATGAAAAGGTGCGGCATATGGGACAGATTCTCCTTTGTGCTGACGGATGTTGAGTACCCGAGAGGGAAGAAGTACCCCGATATCTTCATCGGCGGTGCGGAGAGACTGGGGTGCAGTCCTGCGGAGACTCTTGTTATTGAGGATTCCCTGCACTGCATCGAAACAGCCAAAAGCGCAGGTCTGCTGACGGCAGGTATCTACGATGAATCGGCTGAGCCCGACAGACAGCGTATCATGGAAACGGCTGACTATTATTTTCAGTCTCTGGATGAACTGAGCAATATTCTTTAAGGCGGATAACTTCCGCCTATTATTTTATGAGAGGAAAAGTGTTATGAAAAAGGTCATGGTCGGCATGAGCGGCGGAGTTGACAGCTCCGTTGCGGCAATGCTGCTGAGAGAACAGGGATTCGAGGTCATGGGCGTGACCTTGAAGCTGTTCTCCGATGAGGATATAGATCAGGCGCAGAAAGAGGGTAAGACCTGCTGTGCGCTTTCGGACGTTGAGGACGCAAGAAGCGTGGCAAGACGGCTGGGCTTCGAGCATCTGGTTTTCAACTTCAAGGACAACTTCCGTGAGCACGTTATGAAGCAGTTTGCGGACAGCTACCTCTGCGGACGCACTCCCAACCCTTGTATCGAGTGCAACCGCCATGTGAAGTTCGACAAAATGCTCCGCCGTGCCCTTGAACTGGAGTACGACTATATCGCTACGGGACACTATGCTGTCTGCGAGTACGACGAGGGCAGGGGACGCTGGCTGCTGAAACGCTCCGCTGACAGGAGCAAGGATCAGACCTATGTGCTGTACTCCCTGACGCAGGAACAGCTTTCCCATACCCTTTTCCCTCTCGGCAGTCTCGACAAGACGCAGGTGCGTGAGCTGGCGGAAAAGGCAGGCTTGGTCAACTCCAACAAGCCCGACAGTCAGGACATATGCTTCGTGCCCGACGGCGACTATGCGGCATTTATCAGGCGCTTCACGGGTGCGGACGTTCCTCACGGGGATTTCGTGGACATGGACGGAAAGGTGCTCGGTGAGCATAAGGGTATCATAAACTACACCGTGGGACAGCGCAAGGGACTGGGAATAGCTCTCGGCAAGCCTGCTTATGTGGTGAGAAAGGATATCGCCGCAAATACCGTCACTCTCGGTGACGAGACCGATCTTTACACGAAAACTCTCATAGCCGACGGCTTTAACCTCATTTCGGTGGCTGAGCTGACCGAGCCTATGCGTGTTACCGCAAAAACTCGCTACAGCCAGAAAGAACAGCCTGCAACTGTGTCATATCTCGGAAATGGCGAGTACATGGTGGAGTTCGACCGGTCCCAGAGAGCCGTTACCAGCGGACAGGCGGTAGTCCTCTATGACGGGGATATCGTTGTTGGCGGAGGTACTATAATTTAATGTGTAATGCGTAATTATTGCATGGGACGGCATTTTTGAAGTTTAGCTGCTGAGGTAAATCGGAATTTGCCGCTGAGCGAGTGACTCCCTGTAGTACAGGGAGATGTCCGAAGGACAGAGGGGACGTGCGACCGTTGGGAGGCGGCGCTGTCACGCTTCGGCGCAAGCGCCTTACTCTGGACGTTAACGTTAATCTGCTTTCGCTCATTGGCACTATTCTTATAAATCGGAATTTATAGGAGATAAGTCTATGAAAAAAAGAAAAAGGGAACTTTTTCCAAAACCTGAGCTGTTAAAACATGACCCGATTGAAGATACAGAATATTTTAAATCTATTATAGAAGAAGTTAATAAAGAAGCTGAATCTTTAGTAGAACCTGAAATTCGGTTAGGCAGATTTACATTCATTGAAAGAGAGAAAAAAAGGATACTAAAGGAGAAATATAACATTGATTGGAAAACAACAGAAGAAATGAACCCTAATTGGGACTTCATATAATATACTTAAATTCTGATTTATACTAAAAGGTTATAAGGAAACATTATGGAATACAAATACGAAAAACTAACAGATAAAATTTACGTCTGTGCCAGCACCGACCACCGCTTCGGGACGGACGCTTTTCTGCTTGCGGACTTCTCACAGTACCGCCATAAGGACAAAGCCTGCGACCTCGGTACGGGCTGCGGTATCATCCCCCTTATCATGCAGAAGAAGCTCCCACCGCAGATAACCTACGCTGTGGATATCCAGCAGGGAGCGATAGATCAGCTTAAAATGGGCATGGAGAAAAGCGAGACCGAGGGCATTGTCCCCATTTGCGCCGACCTGAAAGAGCTTTGGGATGGCGCTCCCTTGGGACAGCTTGACCTCGTCACCTGCAACCCTCCCTACAAGGTGAACAATGCAGGCTATCAAAGCGTGATAACTGCCCAGAAAATAGCAAGGCACGAGATAATGTGCAACATTGACGACGTATGCGGTGCGGCTGAAAAGCTGCTGAAATTCGGCGGCAGGCTCTGTGTATGCAACCGTCCCGAAAGGCTCAGCGATGTTATATTCGCCATGAAGAACCACAACATCGAGCCGAAGCGACTGCGGTTCGTGTCGAAGAATCCCGACGAAGCACCGTGGCTGTTCCTCATCGAGGGAAAGAAAGGCTCGAAGCCATTCATGAAGGTGGAGCCGCAGCTTTACATCCGCAGCGAAAACGGCTTCACAGAGGAATTACAGAGAATCTACGCAACAGGAAAGGAGCAGGCATGAGCGGTACACTTTACATAATCGGAACACCTATCGGCAATATGGAGGATATAACCATCCGTCAGCTTGATACGCTTAGTATCGTTGATTTTATTTGCGCCGAGGACACAAGAGTTACTATGAAGCTGCTGAACCGCTTTCAGATAAATAATCAGCTCATCAGCTTCCATGAGCACAGTTCAAAAGCCGATGCACAGCGAATAATCGACAGGCTCATGTCGGGAGAGAACGGCGGTGTCGTCACTGACGCAGGTATGCCGTGTATTTCCGACCCCGGGGAGGTTCTTGTGCGTATGTGTGTCGAAAACGGCATCGACGTAAAGGTTGTCCCGGGTCCGAGTGCCGTAGTTTCGGCGGCGGCATTGTCGGGAATGAGTATCCGCCGCTTTACATTTGAGGGATTTCTGCCCGTTCCAAATAAGGAAAGAAATGAGCGACTTGAACTTCTGCGTAACGAAACGGCTGTGATGATATTCTATGAAGCTCCCCACAAGCTGAGAAACACTCTTGCCGATCTTGCAGAGAATTTCGGGAATGACCGCCGTATCGCACTTTGCCGTGAGCTGACAAAGATACACGAGGAAGTGCTGAGAATGACCATCGGTGAGGCTGTGGCGTATTACAAGACCAAAGAGCCGAGAGGGGAGTTCGTTCTGGTCATAGAGGGAAAAAGTGCCGATGATTCGGATAATATCACTATCGAGCAGGCACTGGAGCAGGTCAGGAAGCTGATTGATCTGGGAGAAAAGCCCACGGACGCCTGCAAAGCAATAGCTAAGGAGACAGGCTTCAAAAAGGGTGAGCTTTACTCAGCGTTAATGCAGTAAAGTGTTAAACAGGTGAAATATTTCGTGGATACTTGATTTTTTCTTTAAAATATGGTATAATATGTATCGTTGTCATAATATTGTTTATAGCTTAATTATTTTAACTGTATTTATTTTATTTGCAAGTATCAGTTAACTGATGCTTCCGCATCTGATGATGTGGTGAAAGGATACTATTATGATTTGCGATCTTCATTGCCATACTACGCTGTCTGACGGCTCTCTCGGCATCGAGGACGTCATTGAACAGGCGGCACGTACAGGCATAGACTGGCTCTCCATCACCGACCACGACACTATGGCTTCTTTTTCAAGGGCTGACGTTCTCGGCGAAAGAGCAGGTATAAAAATTCTTCACGGCGTTGAGCTTTCCGCATGGGATAAAGAGAGAAACAGCAAGGTACATATCCTCTGCTATGCCCCGTCAAAGCCGAACAGACTTGAGGGGCTGTGTCTCAAATCCTGCGAGATACGAAAGGAATGCTCCAAAGAGATGATAAACAAGGTCATGGAGAAGTTCCCCATAACTCAGGAAAGCATACTAAAACATACCACCGCTTCAAAGAGCATATTCAAACAGCACATCATGCGTGCGCTGATAGATTACGGCTATGCGCTGGAATTCTACGGCGAGCTGGACAGAGAACTGTTCAATCCGAAGGTTGGCTCATGCTATGTGGAGCGTGAATATCCCGATGTGAATTTCGTCATCGACCTTATCCATACTGCAAAGGGCGTTGCTGTCATGGCTCATCCTGCACAGTATGACAATATCGAGCTTTTAGAGGAGCTTGCGAAAAAAGGCAAGATTGACGGTGTGGAGATAGGTCACTATTCAGCAGACGAGAGCTACCGAAAGGCGCTTGGAGACATTGCCGATAAGTACGACCTTATCAGGACGGGCGGCTCGGATTTCCACGGGCTTTACAACAGCGTTCCCACGCACCTCGGAAGCGAGACTACTTCAAAGGAAGATCTTGACAGAATACTGAAGCTGGCGGCTTCAATGAAATAAAGGTACATTTATGGATGTAAAAATTATCCCCGCACTGCTTTCACTGGCAATGTTCATATTATTTGCCTGCCCTGTGCCTATGGGCATAATGACCGCAGGAAACGGCGCAGGTATGCTTATATCGGCTGTACTGACCGCTGTGTTCGTGTTCTGGAAGCAGTTCAGAGGACTTATATCCTCTCTGTGGGAGAAAACAGCAGGAAAAGTGCTCATATGCGGCTGTTCTGCGGTGCTTTGCTTCTGCGTCATACTGGCAGTCGTGCTGAGCATATCCATGATAAAGCAGATAAACGATCCGCCGCCAAATGAGAATACAACTCTTGTTGTGCTTGGCTGTAAGGTCAAGGACGGCAGACCCAGCTTCATGCTGAAACGCAGACTTGAAGCGGCTTACGGCTATCTTTCGGAGCATGAGAGCGTGTGCGTGGTAGTCTCGGGAGGAAAGGGCGACGATGAGCTTATCAGCGAGGCTGAGTGCATGAAGCAGTACCTCACCGAAAAGGGAATATCTGCCGAGCGTATCTTCATGGAGGACAAATCGACCACCACCAAAGAGAACCTTATGTTCTCGAAAAATATCATAGAGAACAATCATCTGCCCGACACCATTACGCTTGTGACAGACGGCTACCATCAGAAACGTGCGGAAATGCTTGCCGAAAAGCAGGGGATACATCCGTACAACATCTCGGGATATACTTCATGGTATATCATACCTACATACTGGGTAAGAGAATGGTTCGGGCTGGTGTACTATAAATTATTCGGATGAGCTGGATAATAAAGCGCATCGCTGACGGAAAATATATCTACTCGGTAAACGTCGGCATTGAAGAAAAAATACTGGCAAGGCGGTTTTCGTCAAGGAAACAGGCTTGCGCTTATCTCAGAAGGCTCGGGGATGTCAGTGACGGCTATGCCGTTGAGGAACTGACAGACAGTGAGATAGCTGAGAGGGAACAAATTATTCAAGGTTTGAAAGGACGTTAGCTGCGTCTTTTTATAAGAGCTCGTGTTCATAGGACTCATGCACGGAAATCCGCACATTCGCCCTACGAACACAAGCTCTAAAAAGAGCATACAAGCAAGGGTGCTCTGAAAAATAAAAGTAAAGGATTGATATTAGTGAAAATAGCTTTTTCAACACTTGCCTGCCCTGAGTGGACATGGTCTGACATTTATTCAATGGCAAAGGATTTTAAGTTTGACGGAATCGAGATACGTGGTCTCGGTAATGAGATCTTCTCTGTAAAGGCTCAGCCTTTTACCGAAAAACAGCTCCCTGCTACAGTGGAGAAGCTACGTTCACTAAACCTTGAAATACCTTGCCTGTCCTCAGGTGCTTGCCTTAAATTCAAGGACAAGTTCGCAGAGGCTGAAAATGAAGTAAGAGAATACGCAAAGCTGGCTCAGAAGCTGGACGCTTCATATATCCGTATCCTCGCCGATCTGAACCCCGGTCCGGAGGATGAGGTGGATGACGAGTACATCGTTGAAGCTCTGAAAAAGCTGGTCCCCATCGCAGAGGAGTACAATGTTACTCTCCTCGTTGAGACAAACGGCGTTTACAGCAATACAGCAAGACTTGCAAAGGTGCTGGAAAGCGTAAAGAGCCGCAAGGTGGCTGCTCTCTGGGATATGCACCATCCTTACCGCTTTGCAGGTGAAGCTCCCGAGACTACAGTTGCCAACCTCGGTGAATACATCAAGTACATTCAGGTCAAGGACAGCGTTATGCGTGAGGACGGCACTGTTGAGTACCGTATTATGGGCACAGGTGATATCCCCGTAAAGGAAATGATCGAGGCTCTTGATACCATCAACTACAACGGCTATATCTCCCTTGAATGGGTAAAGCGCTGGGCAAGAGACCTCAGTGATGCAGGTATCGTTATACCTCAGTTCGCAGAGTATATGTCTCCCTACAGAACAAAGCACAAGCATCCGCTCCAGACCAGCAACAGGGGCGACGGTCAGTATCCGTGGCCGAAGGAACGTATACTCAACTATACTTTCCCCGACGTTCTCGACCGTATCTGCGACCAGTTCCCGAACCAGTACGCATTCAGATACACAGAGCTTGACTATACCCGTACATATCCCGAATTCCGTGACGATGTTGACACCTTTGCTCGTTCGCTTCTTGCAATGGGCGTGAAGAAAGGCGACCACGTTGCAATATGGGCTACAAACGTTCCACAGTGGTACATCACTTTCTGGGCAACCACAAAGATCGGCGCTGTACTTGTTACAATGAATACCGAGTACCGCATCCACGAGGCTGAGTACCTGCTGAGACAGTCCGATACAAATACCCTCGTTATGATCGACGGTATCAAGAATATCGACTATGTTGGCATTATCAAGGAGCTTTGCCCCGAGCTTGACACCTGCGAGCCGGGTCAGCTCAAATCTGCAAAGCTGCCTTTCCTCAAAAACGTTATCACTGTTGATTCAAAGAATAAGGGCTGCTATACATGGGAGGAAGCCGTTGAGCTTTCAAAGAACGTTCCCTACAGCGAAGTTGAAGCTGTCCGCAAGACCATCGATATCCACGACGTGTGCAATATGCAGTACACATCCGGCACTACAGGCTTCCCAAAGGGCGTTATGCTCACACACTACAACGTTGTCAATAACGGCAAGGCTATCGGTGACTGTATGGATCTTTCAACTGCTGACCGCATGATGATACAAGTACCTATGTTCCACTGCTTCGGCATGGTTCTTGCTATGACTGCATCCGTTACCCACGGTGTAACAATGTCGCCTATCACAAGATTCTCCCCGAGAAAGGGACTTGCCTGCATAAATAAGGAGAAGATAACCTGCTTCCACGGCGTTCCGACTATGTTCATCGCTATGCTGGGACACAAGGACTTCGCACAGACCGACTTCTCCTACATGAGAACAGGCATCATGGCCGGTTCACCCTGCCCCATCAAGACAATGGAAGAAGTTCTCGACAAAATGCATATGTCAGAAATATGTATCACCTACGGACAGACCGAGGCTTCACCTGCAACTACCATGAGCAAGACCACCGATACCATCGAGCAGAGAGTTAATACTGTCGGCGGACCTATCTTCGGTGTTGAGTGCAAGATAGTTGACCCCGAGACCAACGAGGAACTGCCTGACGATACAGACGGCGAGTTCGTTGCAAGAGGCTATAATATCATGAAAGGCTACTACAAGATGCCCGAGGCTACAGCCGCAGCTATCGACAGCGAAGGCTGGCTGCACACAGGCGACCTTGCAAGACGCCGCTCCGAGGATGGCTATTTCAAGATAACAGGCCGTATCAAGGATATGATAATCCGTGGCGGCGAGAATATCTATCCAAAGGAGATAGAGGACTTCCTCTACACCTATCCAAAGGTTAAGGACGTTCAGGTCATCGGCGTTCCCAGCGAGGACTACGGCGAGGAAATAATGGCTTGTATCATCCTCCAGCCCGACGTCGAGTGTACTCCCGAGGAAATAAAGAAGTTCTGTCTGGAGCGTATGGCAAAGCATAAGTGCCCGAAATATGTGGATTTCGTGGACAGCTTCCCCATGAACGCAGCAGGAAAGATCCTAAAATATAAAATGAGAGAACAGGCAGTAGAGAAACTCAACCTCCATAACGCAAATAACATCGTAACAGCATAACGGCTTTACATTGGAGTAAATACAACTTTGTTGGGGAAGAACCCTTTTGAAAAAGGGTTCTTCCACCGATAAGTTACGTATTTACCTCAAAGTAAAGCCGTTATGTTATATATGTTATCTTTCTTTTGTTATCAGAACATATTGTACTCGCCGTTGATGAAGTTCAGGATGTATGGGGAGCACATATGGTTTTCTATGAGCATTTTGACGAATGTAATGCCGTCGGGGTCGTAGATACAGGATACTTGGTCACCGTATTCGGCAAGTAATGCGTAGACGGGTTTATCATTGCTTGTTTTGCCTATGATATATGT
>JAFVBU010000130.1 GCA_017479805.1 Ruminococcus sp. | reverse complement strand
GAAAGAGCGACTGTGCCGTATTTTTTTATCTCACGGCAGAATATGAGCAGAGAAGCGTCAACGTCAGCCATACCGGGAAGTCCCCTTGCTTCCGTGGCTTCATCAAGTGCACTGACCAGCTCGGGAACATCCACCACCGTCCGGTGGTGCTCCGTACCCAGATATTCAGCCATACAGCGGATATATTCAGGGTCGCTGTCGGGCTGGAAACGGCTTTTCTGAAAGAATCTGTCATTGCCACGGTAGTCCACGGAAAAGGTGTGGAGCTTTTTGCCCTGAGCTTTCATCTCAGCCGCCGCAACCGAGGATATAAGGCTCGAATCAAGTCCACCCGACAGGAAAGTGCACACAGGCACATCCGAAACAAGCTGTCTGCGGATGGAGTCCAGCACCAGACTGCGAACGTGCTCGGCGGTCTGCTCAAAGGTCTCGTTCAGCTCATAGGCACGAAGCCGCCAGTATGTGCGTATCTCCAAGCCTTTCTCGCTGTAGAAGCCGCACTGACCTGCTTTCAGCTCCTCCACGCCACGGATAACTCCGCATCCTGCCGTTCGTCCGGGAGCGATAAGCAGAAGCTCCGCCGCTCCCCTTTCGTCTATCTCATGGGGAACATCGGGGTGCTCCAGCAAAGCAGGAAGCTCCGAGGCAAATATGAGCCTGCGGTCATTTTTATAGTAAAACAGCGGCTTTACACCGATACGGTCACGGGCAAGGAACACTCTGTGCTCCGCTTCATCGTAAACGGCAAAGGCGAAAATACCGTTGAAATGCTCCACACAGTCACCACCCCATTTGATATAGCTTTTCAGCACCACCTCCGTATCGGAACGGGTATCGAAGTCAAAATCATCCGCCAGCTCACGGCGAAGTTCGTCGGTGTTGTACAGCTCACCGTTGTAGACGATGGTATAATTTCCGCAAGTCATGGGCTGTCTGCCGCCGTCGATATCGATGACCGCAAGCCGTGTATGTATCAGCGCCGCCTCCCGTGAAATGACAATTCCACGCTGATCGGGACCACGGCGAACAAGAGCGCTCTGCATTTTCTCATAGATCTTCATATCCTCCCGCATATCATCAAGGAAGCTGACAGCACCTGCAATTCCGCACATAGCAAATCTCCGCCGCTTTACGGCATACGGCACGCCGAATTCCCTTTATCATATGCGGTCGGCATATTTTGTGTGAAAAAATTTTTGTGTTAATTGAGAATGGGTGTGTGTAAATTGAGAATTGAGAATGTAGGGGCTGATGCCCACATCAGCCCGTGCCTAACGATATATTTTCAACAAACTGCGGGCGGATAATATCCGCCCTTACAAGTTCTAACAATTCCCTCACAAAGCATTATTTTCCCCCTCATCGCATATAAATTATTGACCGCACTAAAGAAAAGGGGGGATGAGCTTGAAGGAACAGCCGAATAAACGTGCCGTTCTGCTGGGGCAGTACATAATCGACCATAACGCTACCGTCCGCAGTACCGCAGGAAAATTCGGGATAAGCAAAAGCACGGTGCATAAGGATGTCAGCGACCGCCTTAAAATCATTGCACCTCAGCTTTACGAGAAAGTCAAGGATGTTCTGGAAATAAACAAGCAGGAGCGCCATATCCGTGGCGGTCTGGCTACCAAACGGAAATATGAACTTATAGCCGAACGGAAAAAACACTCCGATTAGACAAAAGGGACGGAAAATATCTCCGTCCCTTTATCTTAGAGCTTGTGTTCATGGGGGGAATATGCGGATTTTCGAGCAGATCTGTGCCGTATCGAAGCACAAAATCCGCAGGAATACTGTATGTATTTCAAGGATTTTGGGCAAAGATACGGTGCAAAGATGCCGAAAAGACGTACATAAACCCTATGAACACGAGCTCTTATACTTACCCCCGAATTATAGCCGTAAACACCGTATCCGTGCAGTCCAGTTCAAGAATGTATCCGCAGGCTGTCAGTGAACGGTCGGCTATGGAAAGTCCCAGACCGCTGCCCGAACGTCCGCTTCTGTTCTTGTCGCCCCTGACGAAAGGCTTTGTCAGGTCGTGAGTGTCTATTTTCTCCGAAACGTCGTTGGTTATTTTAAACTCTCCTTTGTTCATTTTTATCTTTATCTCGCCGTCGTTTCGGGTATACTTCACCGCATTTGAAACAAGATTCTCCACCGCTGAGGTCATCAGGTCTTTGTCTGTATCAACGTCCATATCGCTGTCAACAGCCGTTTCTATGCCCCTTTCGTCAAGCTGTACCCTGTACTTTTCGAGGGCGCTTTCCGCAAGCTGGCGCATATTGAACTTAGTCTTTTCCGGCTTCTTCACATTGCCTGAGTTCAGTTCAAGGGTCTTGCTTATCATGGAATCGGTATAGGCTACGTTGTCGAGAATGGAGCGGAGATACTTCTGCTGTTTCTCATCTTCTGCCATTTCCATGAGATTCTCCGCATAACCGCCTATAGCCGCAAGAGGAGTTTTCAGATCGTGGGCAAGGTTATTGGTCAGGTCTTTCTGATAGTCCTCAAAGGCATAGTCAGCCTTGTTCAGCACGTTCTTGCGCCAGCTGTAAAGGAATGCGATAAAGAGCATAAGTGCGGTAAAGCAGGCAGCTATGACAGCGTATACCTTATTGTTTCGGCTGTTCCAGAGACCTACGCAGAAAACAGTGCAGAGTTTACAGTCCTCGCCGTTGTAGCTGTAATTGGTATTCATATAGTATACCCTGCCGTCGCATTTATCTTTAAGTCCCTCAAAATTGCCGTAGCCCGACATTCCCGAGTAGCTATCTGTTGTATGAAGTGTAACAGTATCCTTTACGGCGTTCCAGAAAGTGTTGAATTTTTTGCGCCCTGTTCCCTGAAAATACGGGAGCATTGCCTGCGGATATTCTTCCTCGCTGCTTTTGTGTATCTCGGTTAGCTCATATCCCTCAACATCGGCATTTATAGTATAATTCTCGGTCTTGGATATATTTTCTATACTGCTGAGAGCTTCCTTATCCTGATATGTGACAGTCTTGTATTCCAGTGTCATTTCATGGGGTATGAACAGGTGCTCAGCCTTGTTGACATAGGCACTTTTCACTATGAAATCGATATGCTCCTCAGTATCCGATGACCATTGGGATTCATGATCCATCTCATCCTCTATAGTAAGCATCTTCTCGCAAAACTCCGTAAGCTCGGGTATGTCAAGCTCCTCATACTTGCAGATATACCAGCCGTTTTCGGGCTGTTTTCCTCTTTTTCCCGAATCATCCTCCGTCTTTTCAAATTTTAATACAGCCATGAACCTCATTTCATTCGTAGCTATCTCGTTGCCGTCCTTGTCCAGCAGAACCGATATTGCAGCGCTGTCATCGTCAAGGTAATAGCTTGCAAATATCGGAATAGCCGTTGTAGGCCAATAGGGATAATTTATGCGAAGCTCAGTCTCCGCAGCATTGGGATTGCCGCTTTTTGACTCATCCGTGAGCTCACGCATGAGCGATGATTGAGCTCTTGCCAATTCGCCGTCTATCTCGTGATAGATGTACTGCTCGATATATTCCCTGAATAAAACAGCAAATATCCCCGATATTATCAGCATGACCACAGCCGCCTTTGCAAATATCCGCAGAAACGTGGTGCGCTTCCTGCGCCTGACAAGCGGTCTCCTTATTTTTTTATTCTTAATCATAATGTCATCTCCCCTTTTTCAATTCGGAATTCGGAATTCGTAATTCGGAATTAGTGGTGTCCACTTCGTGGACGGATTAAAAAATTTAAATCTGTGAGCGAAGCGAACACATTAATTCCGCATTCCGCATTCCTAATTCCGCATTAACTTATACCCTTTCCCCACGGCGGTCTTGATCTGTTTGCCTGCGCTGCCGAGGGCTTTTCTCAGCTTTTTTATGTGGCTGTCCACCACTCTGTCGCTGCCGAAATAGTCATAGCCCCACACTCTGTTCAGTATGGTGTCACGGTCAACTGTCCAGTTTTCGTGCTCCATGAGATAGCGGAGTATGGCAAATTCCTTTGGCGGCAGCTCTACCTCTCTGTCTCCGACGTAACAGCACAGCCTGCGTGTGTCAAGGCGTATCTCTCCGCACTCCAGCACCTCCGCAGCCGACTGCTTGTCAGTCCGCTTCATCAGCGCCTCGCACTTCATATACAGCACCGACAGGAGAAAGGGCTTTACGATGTAGTCGTCACAGCCGAGACTGTAGCCGAAGATCATATCGTCCTCTCTGCCTCTTGCGGTTATGAATATCACTGGGATATCGCTGTGCTTGCGTATACTGCGGCAAATGGTGAAGCCGTCAGCCTTCGGCAGCATGATATCCAGCAGCACCAGCCCGAAGCGGTCAAGTCCCTCGTCAACGACCTCAAGAGCCCTTTCGCCGTCGCAGACCTTGTGTACCTCAGTGCCTTTCGTGCAGAAATATTCGGTTATGACCTCGCATATATCGTGGTCGTCCTCGATGAGAAGTATATCTTTCATAAGTGAGCGCTCCCTTATCTTTATGTTTATATTATATCCCTGAGATGTGTCCTTTTTATGCCCTTTATGTGCATTTGGCAAGAAGTTAGGGGGAGAATGGAGAATTGAGAATTGAGAATTTATAATTAATGCAGCATTAAATAATCAAAAACAGGCGCACCCCGAAAAGGTGCGCCGCTGTGTCAAAAAAATCGATTTTATAAATGACCACACGGGCGCTCGGAAAGCGCCCCTACAGCAGTCTATTTAAATATTTTTGTGTAGGGGCGAGTTCCGCTCGCCCGTCAATTATTGATCCAATATCGGTTTTACCGCTAAGAACTAAAAACTCACTTCAAAAGCTCTTTTGCAGCGTCAAAGCCTGCACGGAAAGCCTTTTCCGCTTCATCCCCGGCAGCTTTTTTCAGCTTGCTGATAATAGCGAACTTCTCCGCATCCGTGCTGCACACAGCCAGCTCCGTCAGCAGCTTATCAATGCCCGTATCCTTGCTGACACCGCCGTATTCCTTGTAAAGCAGCCCTACCATATCATCCTTTGTGGGAGACTTTTTCTTCTCAGGCTCTTTTTCGGGTTCTGTTTCCTGCTTCTGAGTGAAAACGGGAGCGGAAATGCTGTCAGCGCCGTCCTTCATTTTCTTCACGAGCTGCTCAACTTCCTTGAACTTGTTCATGCCGATCTTGCTTACGATATCGATGATATCCTCGGCTTTCTCGTCACAGCTCTGTGCAGCAGCTTTCGGGACGTCCTCGGAAAGATCGATGTTCCCCAGCTTTTTCATTTCCTCCATCAGCTTTCTGAGCTTTTCCTCGTTTGACATATTGTTGTTTTCCATTTTTGTGTCCTCCTTTATCCTATATCATACGGCGATCTCTGCCGTTAGCTATATTATACAATAAAAAAATGGATATTGCAATATTTTCACCGAAATTTCAAAAAAGCTGACAAGTGTATTAGTGTATGAGTGTATAAGTGCTTAGTTGATAGATGTCAGAAATGGAGAATGTAGGGGCGCTTCCGAGCGCCCGTGGAGCATACTGCAATTTGTGGTTACAATATTCTATTCATGTTTGTACGATAAATTACGGGCGGCGGAACGCCGCCCCTACACAGATAAATCTGATATATAATTGACGGGGCGATGTGGGCATCGCCCCCTACAACCCAACCTGACACCTAACAACTAATCACTCATACACTAACTACCGGAAATAATTGTAAAAAACCACTTGAAATGCACGAGAAAACATGGTATAATAATTGTATCTATGTGTGAAAGGATTGTATCTTATGATTTTACTGGATGAACTCAGAGTTGAAATGACAGGCTACCGTAAGGAAATGACTGAGCTTGCCGATGTTCTGAATATAGAAAATGCCAAGAAAAGAGTTGCCGAGCTGGGCGAGGAAACTGCTAAGGAGGGCTTCTGGGACGATCTGGAGAATTCCCAGAACGTGCTGAAGGAGCAGAAGTCGCTGGAGCGCAAGATCGAGAAGTTCAAGCAGCTCAACGACAGCCTTGAGGATCTCATCACCCTCATTGAGCTTTCCATCGAAGCTGAGGACGAAAGCGATATCGAGGAGATAAAGTCTGAGGCTGAGGCTTTCAAGAGCAAGCTGGAGGACGAAAAGCTCTCAACTCTCCTTAACGGCGAGTACGACAATGCTAACGCTATCCTCACCTTCCATGCAGGTGCAGGCGGTACTGAGGCTCAGGACTGGGCTGAAATGCTCTACCGTATGTACAACCGCTGGGCTGAGCGCCATGAGTTCAAGGTGGAGCTTCTTGACTACCTTGACGGCGACGAAGCAGGCATGAAGTCCGCTTCAATCCTCATCGAGGGCGAGAACGCTTACGGCTATATGAAGTCCGAGTCGGGCGTTCACAGACTTGTACGTGTATCGCCTTTCGATGCACAGGGACGCAGACACACTTCCTTTGCGGCTCTGGAAGTTATGCCCGAGCTTGATGATTCCATCGAGGTGGATATCCGCCCCGAGGATATCGAAATGGAGGTTTACCGTTCAAGCGGTGCAGGCGGTCAGAAGGTCAACAAGACCAGCTCCGCTGTACGTCTTATCCATAAGCCAACAGGTATCGTTGTTTCCTGCCAGACACAGCGAAGCCAGTACCAGAACAAGGACTACGCTATGAAAATGCTCCGCTCCAAGCTCGTTGAGATCAAGGAGAGAGAGCACCTCGAAAAGATCGAGGATATCAAGGGCGTTCAGAACCAGATAGCATGGGGCTCACAGATACGCTCATACGTTTTCATGCCCTACACTCTTGTAAAGGACACACGTACAGGCTTTGAAAACGGCAATATTCAGGCAGTTATGGATGGCGATATCGATGGCTTCATCAACGCTTATCTGAAATCACTGTCACACGGCACACTGGAAAAGTGATCGCCGACGGGTACACCGTATGAAAAGGGTACTGCGCTCTCTTGCGGCTTTTGTCATAGTATTCGGACTTCTCGGCACACTCCTGTGTCTGCTTCTTCCCGAGGTGTTCTATAAGCATCTCTACATGGGCAGTAGGATAAAGGGAAATGTCACCGTTGCCTTTGACGGCGAGAAAGTCCCAGTGGAGGAATGTGAGCTGAAATGTCTGCTGGGTATGCTGTATCCGCAGAATGTGAGGATAAACGGCGACACCATAAAGGTAAAGGCGCATGAGGGCGGAATATACAGCTTTACGGCTTTAAACGACGGCACTGAGCTGAGATTTTACATCGACAAGCCCGATGGCCGGGAATGTGTCAGCTTTGACATGGATTTTGACGTAGACACGGCGGCAGGAGTTATCCATTACACAGGCAAATACAGATATTTTTCCGACGGCTTGCTGAGAGCCGAGGATGTGCCTGTTTTCGGGGACTATTCCCTCGACTACGAACATCATTCCATTGGTGTTTATGTGAATAAGGTGCAATAAAATGAGGGCGATGGTTTATCGCCCTTTTTGTTTTTTTGGAAATTTATTTGTAAGGGATGTTGCACATTGACAACAAAGGACGCCCAAAGGGCGCCCCTACATCACCATACCGAATTTAATAAAAGCGAGCGAAAGCAGAGTAAAAGTTTCGCAGAGAGTAAGCGAGTTTACGAGCGGAAACGTGAGTGTGGTCAAGCTGACGTCAGCTTGCGCACTTGGTATCACTTGAAATCACTTATTATTGATATTGCCGTTGTTGGTATTGTTCGGCTTTGTGGACGGCATGGGGAGACTGCCTTGCAATGTGGTGCTGAGTTTGCCCTTTACCACCTTTATGCTCTGGAGATTGCGTGAGTAGTAATTCTCGGTATCGTTGAGCATTTTCGCTACGGCTACTGCCGCATTCTGCTGGAGGTTCTTTGAGGCTGTCTGTGCCTTTGTCAGCATATCAAGAGCCTTCTTCCTTGCCTCGGTCACGATAGCTTCACGGGACACAAGCTGTGCGGCTCTTTCTTCTGCCTGACGGATAATGGACTCGCCGTTGAGCTTGGCTTCGTTGAGGATACGCTGGCAGTCAAACTCTATCTTCTTGGCTTCTTTCAGCTCCTGCGGCATATTCAGACGTATATCGTTGATGAGCTCTCTCATGCGCTCGCCGTCTATCACCTTTTTATGCGGAGCAAGGGGCACGGACTTGGCTTTATCAAGCAGCTCGTCCATTTCTTCCAGAATTTCATCAATACTCATTTTTATTTACCTCTCCTTAACAAGTCTTTGTTTAATATCCTCAAGTATACATTCGGGAACAAAATGGCTTATGTCCCCTCCGAAGTAGGCTATCTGCTTGACTACGCTTGAACTGAGATACATATTCTCAGCGGCTGTGGTAAGGAATACCGTTTCTGCCCCTGCGTAGAGCTTTTTATTGGCAAGCGCCATCTGGAACTCGTACTCAAAGTCACTGACCGCACGCAGACCCTTAACTATTGCTATAGCGCCGACCTTTTCGACGTAATCCGCAAGGAGTCCGTCAAGTATATCTATGACCACATTGTCAAGGTCCTCTGTGACCTGCTGTATCATAAGCATACGCTCGGTAGCGGTGAAGCTGGGCTGAGCCTTGCCTGCATTTCGTGAGATAAGGACTATGACCTTATCGAATAATCTTGAAGCACGGGTGATGATATCCAGATGTCCCAGAGTAACGGGGTCGAAGCTGCCGGGGCATACTGCAATTCTTCTCATTCTTCAGCCACCTCCTCGGGGTCGGGCTTGATGAAAATGGTAACGTTTATCTTGCCGTAGTGGTAGGTCTTTCTGAGCTGCATACCCTCGGGAGCGGCAGGTTCTTCCGCTTCCGCTTCATACTCGCAGATGATACATCCGCCGTCTCTCAGTTTTTTGGCGGCAAATGGGAGAATGTTGTGGATATGGCTGTGGCGGTAGGGCGGATCGAGGATAATGATATCGAAGGTGCTTGCTGTGAGCTTGATATAATCGTAGCTGTCACGGCTCACCACCTCGCTGCATCTTTCAAAGCCTGTGTTCCTGAGATTTTCGTGTACACATCTCAGCGCCTTGTTGGAGCTGTCGATGAAAACAGCGTGTTTAGCTCCACGGCTGAGGGCTTCAATGCCCATCTGACCGCTTCCTGCGAAAAGGTCGAGCACCTCAGCGCCGTCTATCTGGAACTGGATAGCTGAGAAAACAGCCTCCTTGACTTTATCGGCAGTAGGTCTTACGTCCATACCCTCGGGAGCGACCAGCCGCCTTCCTCTTGCAATACCTGTAATAACTCTCATATCAGAAAAAGCTCCGTAGCCGCACACAAATGCGGTTATCCGCATTTACGGCATACGGAAGCCGTGATGATTCATACACTATATTATAACGTATTTTCGGTAACTTGTCCATATCCCTGCGAAAAGATAGGCGATATTGTACAAAAAGCGTTTCAATAAATTGTGTATTATTTACGAGGAACGGTCAGTTTGCGTCGGAATTTTATGGAAATGGGATGAGGGGTTCGGAAATACATTGACATTACCCTGTTTCATATGAATGTCTGTTCTCTGCTGCTATGTAGGGGAGCCCGCCCTCGGGCTCCCGTGGGTTACGCATAAAATTTTCCTGTGTAGGGGCGCCCTTTGGGCGTCCTTCGGGTTACAATGCAAATATGGGTAAAATAGCGGATTTTATGGTATATTATTGCTCCACCAATTAACTCTTGAATAATTATTGCGAAGGACTGGCAGTGAAAGACAAGGAAGAAAGTCGCAGGAATGCTGTCGCATTTCAAGACTTTCTGACGCAGTATTTCGCTGTCAGGACAAGCAAGAAAATT
>JAFVBU010000129.1 GCA_017479805.1 Ruminococcus sp. | reverse complement strand
CTTGCTTTTCACGATGGAGTGCCCCAGATTGCCCATAAAATCGAGGTTTATAAATCCGCCTTCACTTATCAGGCGGTTGATATAAAGGTAAAGCTCCTCAAAAGTGGTCTGCGGAGTTACATACTCAGTCATTACCTTGTGCAGTTTTTCCTCCATAAGCAGACCGCTCCGCCACTCATTATTTTTTATCCCGTCTACGCTGTCAACTACCTTGCCATCCTCTATAATAATAGTACGTGCATAGTCTCCCCAGATATTGTTATTCTGCGGACTGAGGTCAATGGTGACAATGTCATTTCTGCCTATCAGCCTGTCGGAGGTAATGTACTCCCGACCCGAAACTGATACCGTTGTTTCGTCCCCCGAGAATACAAATGCGCCGACATCCCAGTACCAGAAGGAATCTGCTCCCAGTGACAGCATTTTCTCCTCGCACAGCCGCCTAACGTCACGCAAGTTCATGTCGGGGCTGATAACTGTTTTTATGTATGCGATGGTGTCTTTTGCTATGGCTTGTACTTCTTTATATTCCATTTTATTTCACTCCTTACATATTGTGTCGATCAAGCCGAGGGTGATGCTTGATAAACAGCCGTGTGACAGAGGGTCGTCGCTCCTGTTAGGAGTCACCCCTCGCACACCTCCCTGCCAAAGGGAATATATTCCCTTTGGAATCCCGATGTTTTGCGGCTTCGCCGCTTTTTTTCTTTTATTATTGCTCCACCAATTAACTCTTGAATAATTATTGCGAAGGACTGGCAGTGAAAGACAAGGAAGAAAGTCGCGGGAATGCTGTCGCATTTCAAGACTTTCTGACGCTGTATTTCACTGTCAGGACAAGCAAGAAAATTCAAGAGTTAGTTGGTGGAGCAATATTATTGCAAAAAGGCGGAGCACTCCGCTCCGCCTTTGCTGTTTACTTGATAAGACCAATACCCCAGATCGAGAAGTCTGCGCCTGCATTGTCCATCTGAATGGATACATCAAGTGATGTTGCGTTTGCATCGTAGAATGCCACCTCTGCATCAGGTCCGCCCCATGTATACTGCTTGTTGCCGTTGACCTTTGTGGTCTTGCCGTTTACAGTAACATTGATAGCGCCCATGCCTGTGCTGTTTGCCTTGAATACGATGATAAGTCCCTTGCCGTCTGCCTTGAACGTCATTGGTGTATTGCCGCTCTTGGAGTTGTCATAGCCGTAAGGAAGTGAACCGTAGCCCTTGCCTGCACTGAATGAACCTGCGTTGAAGTTCTTCAGATCTGTAGACGGGTCTGCGTTGATACAAGTCGAGTACTCGTTGCCGTATACAGTCTTATTCGGGTATGTATAAGCAGGAGTTGCGTTCTCGGACTTCATTGCCTGACGGAAGTAGTATGCCAGACAGTCTGCAACGAGCTGACCGCCCTTAGCGTGTGGATGATATTCGTCGTTGAAGTAGTCGCCTGTCTGGAGGAAGCCGCTGTTGAATGCCTTTGTCAGTGCGTCGTCCATACTGATAACTGCAACGTTAGCGTTCTGACCGATAGGTGCCATCTGAGCCTGAGTTGAGAAGCCGCCCTTTGAACGGTTGATGAGTATTACTACTGCCGGCTCCTGAGGCTGGTCGAGTATCTTCTTGACAAGACTCTCGAATGACTTCTTGTAGGAAATATCCTCGTGGTCGTTAACTGAGAATTCGAGGAATACGATATCAGGCTTCTTGCTGAATATATCCCTCTCACTTCTTACCAGACCAACAACGGATGATGTACCTGACATACCTGCGTTGACCTCAGTGAAGCCGCCCTTTGCGAATGTGTTCTTTACGTAGTTGGAGAATGGCGAGCTGTAGTTCTTGCCCTCTGTGATAGAGCCGCCGAGATAAGCGATGGTAAGAGGCGAACCGTTCTCTGCTGCTGTCAGCTTAGCGGAGATACGTGAAGTATCGCCCATGTTCTTGATAGAGCTCTTATAGAAGTTGATCCAGTCTGCGGATGCTGTTTCCTTGTAGCTGTCCCACTTGCTGCTGCCTGCAACAGTTGTAGTTGTTGTAGTAACAGGCTTTGTGGTAGTCGTTGTAACAGGTGTAGGCCACTTGTTTGTGCTTGCCAGAACAAACTTCTGTATCTGCACCAGATCGTTGATCTCGAACTTACCGCTCATATCAACGTCGCCGCCCTTGCTGTAAGCACCCTTGATGAGAGCCTGTCTGCCTGAGATAACGTCGAATACGTCAACCACACCGTCGCCGTTGACATCGCCGAGGATACCTGAGCCGCCTGCTGCACCGATAACAGTGCCGCCGCTTGCTGCAACAGCTTCATCGATAACGAAATCTGTCATTGTCTCGTCAGTCTCAACGTAGAGAACGAGGTCAGCAGCATCTGACGGGATGAGGAAGCTTGTGTTTGAAAGAGTTACCCACTCGCCGGGAGCTGCGTCTACCTTAGCGATGTTGGGATAATTAGCAGTACCCGAAGCATCAGTATACTGGAGAGTGAGCTTGAAGGTCTCTGTGCCTGTGCCGTTGTGCATAGCATTTACACTAAAGCTGTACTCCTTGCCTGGGACGAAATCCGAGGTGCTGAGGTTCTTGGAAGCGCCGTTCCATGAAGCTGTTCTGCCCTCGCAGGAGAGTGTGCCGTTTGTTCTGCTGACTGTAGCTGCACCTCTGCCCTCCCAGCTGTCTGCGGATGACTCGAATGTATCGTGGAAGATATATCCGTCATTGCTTGCAGGAGGAGTAACAACAGGGTCATCTGTAGGAGTTATGTTGCTGCTTCCGCCGAGGCTTACAACGAATGTTGAAACGCTGTTTGCAGGAAGCTGTGAGAAGAAGCTGCTGGTCTTGTGGTCCATGTCAGCAGTCTCTGCTATATTTTCTGTAGAAGTTGTTCTGTAGCGGTCAACGTCTGAGATAGACTCGCCGTTCTTCATTGAGAATTCCTGAGTTACCTCGGAATTACCCTTATTTACAGCAACGATAGTTACCTGATCGCTGTTGTTCTTGTATGCGGATACGAGGATGTTGTCCTGAGGTGATTCTGTAGCGTCGATACGCACATCACCGGGACGAACGTACTTGGAGTACTGAGCCATGCAGTAGCCACGCTTACTGATAGTGCCGTCCTCCTTCATCGGGCTGTAGTTTCTTCTAATGAACCACCAAACGTAAGCGTTCATATTGCCCACAACGAAGCCGTTATGAATATTCTCCGCTACCTGTACAGCCTCGGGCCATCTGTCCTGAGAGTTAGCCTCGCTGTTTGGTACGTATACCTCAGTCATCCAGATATCTCTCGGGTCATTCTCCAGTGCAGGGAAGTCCATCTGGCTTCTCTGAGTGCCGTAGAAATGAGTTCCGAAAATATCAACATTTGCGTTAGCGGCGGAGTTTTTGAGGATAGCGTTGTAGTAATCCTTGTTGTACTGGAAGGTCTCAGGTGACATGAGCTTTGTGTCAGTGCCTGAAACAACGTCCTTGCCGTAGTTAGCGATGAAGTCAACGCACTCGTCCGCTGTCCACCAAGTCCACTCTGCGCCGTAGTCCGGCTCATTCTGGATGGACATTGAATAGATATCGATGCCCTGCTCCTTCATGTACTTGATGTAGCTGTTCAGGTGCTTAGCGTAAGCGCCGTAGCTTGACTTAGCCAGTCTGCGCTGATTTGCCACGCCGTTTCTCGTAAAGGTCTCTCTCATGCTTGTCGGGGGATTCCACGGAGAAGCGAAGATAGTAGCGCCGTAGGCTGTAGCAGCCTTAGCTGTGGGGACTGCCTTTGACCATGCGTTTGAATCGTCGCTGACGTACACACGGAGGATGCTGAGACCGAGCTGGTCGTCACCGTTTCCGAATGCAGTTGCGACCTGTTCCGAGGTCATATCCGAGCCTGCCCATTCGGGAAGATTGATACCGCCGAAGCCCTTGATGGTCTGGTAGGTCTTGTTGGTATCGATGCTGACCGCACTTGCAGCTTCTGCTGTACCGAGGCTGCCCATAGACGGGAGAGCCGTCATAAACAGCGCCGCTGCTGCCGTGGCAGAAGTCAGCTTCTTGAAAATGTTTGTGATTTTCATTGTCTTTCACTCCTTACATGAATTTTTGACCGCATCACCAAATCTATATGGCAAGCAGTCGGGTACAGTTTTTAAGTTAATTATACTCCATAAAAGTTGTCAGTACAACCCACATTTCACACAGAATGGTGGACAAAACAAAGATTTCAACTAAAATTACAGTTTTTTAGTCTTTATTTAGCTAACAACTTTAATGAAGCCCTCCAAAATATGTATACATTATACTATATTTTCACAAATCTGTCAAGATTCTCTCACAGTATTTCACAATAAGGCGCAATAATCGGTCAAAACTCCGCAACAAATGAAAAAGCCGACGTTTTGTCCACGTCGGCTTAAAGTGATTAAAATTGAAGTTAGCATTTAATTTGTACGTTCCGTATTGCTCCTGACAGCCAGCTTGACCGCTTCATAAGCGCCGTCATACACTCCTGCCCTCTTTGCCATGAGAATATGTCTGCACATCTCCGAAACAAGGTCGCTGTCATTCTGGAAAATGTCTATCATTCCCGATATTTCGTCAATTGTCGTGCACTCATATGTACCGTCGCCTATCTCTGCCGAGTGTATAGCGCCCCACGCTTCGTGTCCGCCCACACGCTTAATCATCAGCTTCGGGATGGGGTAAAATGCCAGTTCACTGGGCTTTGTGATGAGTATATCCGATACACGCATAAGCAGGTTAGTCGAGTATACCGCAGCAAAAATGTCGCTGTAGCAGAAAAGATGTATGCCGCTGACGTCCCCGTCATAAATTTTGTCGCAGAACCTCGAAGTCTCCCCGAAATCATCGCTGTGCATATGTATCATCGGCTTCATCTGAGGTATCTCTTTCAGCAGGCTTTCTATCATGTCCTTGTGGTCACCTGCATTGAGGAACAAAACTGCCTTTTTTCTGCGTATCTCGGGGAGCAGCTTCTTAATGACAGCCACGAATATCTTCCTCTGCGCTCCTGCACCGCCAACTGACATGAGCCATCTTCTCGGCTTTCCGCTCTGTGCACGGATAGTCCTTTTGGCGCAGTCTATCTCCGTATTCGCCACAAGCTCGTGGTCGATATAGTGACCCGTGTAGTATATGGAATCCTTCGGCATGGGCTTTAACTGCTTCTTTCCGTCCATTCCTCTCAGCGTTCTGTAGCCGATATATGAGGAGGGAGTCTGTACCGTGTGTATCGCACCCTCGGACAAATGCAGCGCCATTGGCCAGTTATCGGGGATAACGTTGACAACTCGCTTCATGCCTGCATGGACTGCCGCCTGTGACGGCCACGCATGGGCAGCTATGAACGGGATATTCTTCGGCAGCTCCTGAAAAACCGAGGTCATAAGCTCGGCTGTTTTCTGGTCGCCTGCATTGTAGTCAAGGCGGCGGAAAACCTCGCTGTTAAGGGGTTCCCACACGTATTTGTTGAAAGGCGGTATCCTCTGGGATATCCTTGAACCCAGCGAGTACAGCTTGTTCTGTTCGCCGATTATCTTGCCGCAGGCTGCATCCTGAAAGGAATGGAGGTCGAACCAGTACGGCTCGTAGCCCATCGACCTTGCCGCCGATGCAAGCGCCATAGATATCCTGTAGTGACCGTAGCCCATGCGGATATTGCCGATAAGCACCGATTTTTCGCCGAATTCGCAGCCGCTCTTTTTGCCTGCCACGATATTCTTTATACCGAGCATATCCCCCACAGACGGTATGGACGCAGTTGAAAGATGAAAGGTTTTCCCCGTATCATCGCCGTATTTCCTTACGAACCGCTCTTTTGTCCTTAAAGCCTTTCTGTAGGCTTTGGAAGAAATCTCGTTTCCGAAGATGAATCTGCTCTTGTCCATAAAAACGCCTCCCAACTCTTGACAAATAGTGGTAAATATGTTACAATCATAAGTATAAATATCAACTGATAGGTTCACTATCAGCACTTCTCTGATAGTAAGTCTATCACAAAAAAGGAGGTTTGTCAAGTGCAAAATGAATTTTCTTACGAAACACTTAAAAACAAACGAATCGAAAAGGCTGTATCTTCCTGTGCGGAGATGTTCCTGAAATATGGTATCGACGCTGTAAGGATGACCGATATCGCCCGTGAGAGCGGTGTCGGAGTTGCTACCATCTACCGCTATTTCGGCACAAAAACAGGTATCACCATTGCTGCCATGACCTACCTCTGGAATCAGATGAGAGAAATGTTCAGCGGCATATTCGACTCCGATGTTTTCCTCGCCCAGACGGGTCTGAAGCAGCTCCGTGACCTGATGAGAATGTACATCGTCATCTATCAGGCTCATCCCTCGTTCATGCGTGTGCTCAGCGAGTTCGACCTTATGATAACCGCCGAGAACGTCCCGAAAGAGGATCTCAGGGAGTACGAGCGCTCCATCATCAACTTCTACCCCGTCTTTGAGAAGTCCTATGTAGCAGGGCTGACAGACGGAACAGTCCGTGAAGTGCCCGATATACAGATGTTCTACCTGTCTTTCGCCCACTCTCTCATGGAGCTGTGCAAGAAGCTGATACACGGCGAGCTGCTCCCAAGCGACGATTTCACATTTGCCGAAAAGGAACTTGAAACTGTTATAGATACTGCCATTTATTTCCTTAAAAAGGAGGAGTAGTATGAAAAAAACTGCCACAACGAAAATTCTCTGGATATTCGCTATAGGTCAGCTTGGCTGGTCGATACTTTCGGGCATCATCTCCAACTGGATGGTCTTTTTCTATCAGCCCAGTCAGGAGGAGCTTGCTAAGGGGCAGCTCGAATTTCTCCCCAAAGGCACTATCCTCGGTCTTACCGCCATCGGTCTTATCACCGCTTTCGGACGTATCTTCGACGCTGTTACCGATCCGCTCATTGCGGGAAAGTCCGACAGTCTCAGGCACAAGCTGGGCAGACGTATCCCCTTTATGCGCTATGCGGCGATACCCTTCGGCATCGTCACCGTGCTCATTTTCTGCTCGCCATTTCAGGCAGGCAGCAAGGGAAATATCGCAAGCCTGTTCCTGTGCGCCGTGCTGTTCTACTTCTGCATGACCTGCTACTGCACCCCCTATAATGCGCTTATCCCCGAGCTCGGAAGCACTCAGGAAACAAGAATAAACCTCTCAACTTATATTTCCGTGACTTACTTCTTCGGTACTGCTGTGGCATATCTTGTACCAAATATCGCAGGCATTTTTGCTTCCTCCATGGGCTACGCAGGAAGCTACAGGGTGACTATCGCCATCCTCGCTGCTGTTGCCGTGGTGTGTATGCTCGTTCCCGCATTTCTCATCGACGAGAACACATACGCCGACACAACGCCCTCACAGTCAACTGCGTTCAAGTCGCTCCTTTCCACTTTCCGAAACAAGGATTTCCGCCTTTTCGTCTGCTCGGATATCCTCTACTGGATCGGACTGACGCTGTTTCAGACAGGTCTTTCCTACTATATCACCGTTCTGCTCGCAATGGACTCCACAAAGACATTTCCGCTGTTTGCCGTAATGACCGCTGCTTCTCTCTGCTTCTATCCCGTGGTCAACATCGTTTCCAAAAAGATCGGAAAGAAAAAGCTCATCGCCTTTGCGTTCATATTTTTCTCGTTCACATTCCTGTTCACCGCATCCGCAGGAAAGATCGCCATTCCGCCAATGATGCACGGCATATTGATCGCACTCCTTGCCGCTGTTCCTATGGCTATTCTCGGTATTCTTCCCCAGGCTGTTGTGGCTGACATCTCGGAAGCCGACAAGCTCGAAACAGGCGAGAGCCGTCAGGGAATGTTCTACGCTGCACGTACCTTTGCTTTCAAAATGGGACAGTCCGCTTCAATGCTGCTGTTCACAAGCATTTCCCTCATAAATTCGGATATCCCGAAAGGGCAGTCAGGCTACGGCTTCGGCTACCGACTGACCGCCATAGTCGCTGCGGCACTTTGTCTGCTGGGCGGCATCGTGTTCCTGAAATATAACGAAAATAAAATATTATCACGCATAAATGCCAAAAAGGAGGAAACCTGAATGCTGAAACTGAAAAATATCAGCTTTGCCTACATGGAAAATGACGAACTTTTCCATGTAAATACCGTCCGCTCCGTCAGCAATGACCGAATGAAGCTGGAGATAAACTCCGAGGAAAATATCCTCACAGTCAATGTGAATACAAGCAATGAGCTGCGTATACAGCATATCTCCGCTGTTTTCGAGTACCCGTTCTCAACTCCCGAGAAAATATTCCTCAACGGCTACCAGTCGTGGACGGACTCCATCGAGCATGAGCTGGAGGACACCATGAAAGGTATCGACCACATCCCCGAGATAGTCAAGGACAAATACGCCTTTTCCCAGTACGGCGACTATAATTTCGCCAATTACAGCAGCTATCCGGGAAATATGCACGGCTGGACATACGGCTACGTGAGATATACCAACGAGTTCGACTTTTTCGGTTCACTTGCCGAAAAAACGGGCTTTACGCAGATAATCGTTTCCGTTGAGACCAACGAGATCTACTTCATCAAGGACTGCGAGGATCTGACTGTCAACGGCAATTACTGCGGACTGAAAATATTTATGCGTACAGGCGACGAGGACACAGTGTTCGACAAATATTTCGAGCTGCTGAACATCAAGCCCTCCCCCGATGTAAAGCCTATTTACGGCTATACAAGCTGGTACCGCCACTATCAGAAAATCAGCGAAAAGCTGCTCCTTGAGGAACTGGACGGCATCACCGACCAGCGCTACAAAGCCGATGTTTTCCAGATAGACGACGGCTGGCAGACCGCTGTAGGCGACTGGCTCAGCGTGGATAAGGAAAAATTCCCCAACGGCATGAAGTCCATTGCCGATTTCATCAAGGACAGAGACATGATGGCAGGTCTTTGGCTTGCCCCCTTTGTCTGCGAGACCGACTCCGTTATCTTCCGCACTAAGGAGCACTGGCTGCTGAAAGACGAGTCATTCCAGTACGTCAAGGCAGGCTCAAACTGGAGCGGCTTCTATGCCCTCGATATCTACAATGAGGAATTCCGTGAGTATCTCCGTGGACTTTTCGACACCGTTATCAACGAGTGGGGATTCAAGCTGCTGAAGCTGGATTTCCTCTATGCTGCGTGCATTTGTCCACGTGAGTTCAAGACAAGGGGTCAGGTGATGGCGGACGCTATGAGCTTCCTCCGTGAGATAACAAAGGGTGCGCTCATTCTCGGCTGCGGAGTTCAGCTTGGCTCGGCTTTCGGAATGGTGGACTACTGTCGAATCGGCTGTGACGTCAGCCTTGACTGGAACGATAAGCCGCACATGAGACTTATGCACCGTGAGCGTATCAGCACCAAAAATTCCGTGCTGAACTCCGTTTTCCGCCGTCAGCTCAACGGCCGTGCATTCTACAACGACCCTGATGTATTCATTCTCCGTGACGAGGACACCACCCTCACCCATGCACAGAAGCAGTGCCTTTCCGAGGTAAATGCCATGATGGGCGGAGTGCTGTTCACCTCGGACAATGTCAGCGAATACGACGAAACTACGCAGAAAATCCTATCAAAGGTAATGGCTCTGAGAAACTGCAAGGTCATTTCCGCAGAGCTTATCGGTGAATTCCTTATTGTTAAATTCAGCATCGGCGACAGGAAGTTCCTGAGAAAATACAAGGTTTAATATTGATCTCAGATTGAACCAAATGAATAATTTCGTGCAAGGAGATGAACTATTTAAAGCCGTTTTTGTCACTCAATGAAAAATTCGTGTAAGGAGGTACATTATGAAAAGTAAGTTTTTGTCACTCATAACGTGCATTACTCTTTCAGCGAACTGCATGGGCTTTTACGCAAATGCCGAGACAGCACAGGACAGCAGACCGAACACCATTGACCTGACGGACGAGACATCAGTTAAAAATATTCACGGTTCAGATCAATATATCGAAACAATTGAGCTTTACGAGGGGGAACAGATTCAGCTCATTCTCCCCGACTCGGACGATATAAAATACGTTACATTCACCTCATCCAAGAACAAGGCGGCAGTCTCCCACGATCTGATCTTAACGGGATACTGCACAGGCGAGGACGAAGTCCGTGTATATTATGAGTATAACAGTGGAAAATGGGGAAATATCAGCCTGAAAGTCAAGGTGCTGAAAAGCGATATCCCCGATGAAGCCCGTGCCGAGCTGGAAAGACTGAACAGCTACACCTATGAGCCGTTCCTGCGCCGACAAATCGAGCTTGCAGGCGGACTTGAAGAAAATGCGCCAAGGCTGACTATGGACAAGGTGAAAGAAATACTCAGCACCGCCGAAGATTTCAAGGACATTTATATGCAGTTCAACAAGTACAACGGCTATCCTGATATCGGACCTGTGGGCTCGGGCAACACTCAGTATATATCTACCGGCTCGACGATAAGGGCAGCGAGAGTGTTGAGCTTGTCATGGAACAGGAAGCGGTATTTTACGAAAAAGTCGCAGAGGACGGCACTGTAACGGCAGTTCAGATACTTTATCCCGAGAAGTACGCAACCGAACTGACAGCTCCCGAGGATAATAGAAAAGATTATTACTATATCAAATACCATCAGCTTGACACCATAGGAACGGGCACGGTCAAGGTGAAGTTCGTTGACGAGGAAACAGGCAAAGAATTTACCGACGACGCAGAAACCTTTCAGCTTGTGACTGATTATAATACCGTTAACGAAAAAGTCGTAAAAAGCTGGGATATTTCCGAGTGCAGCGAAGTAACCATAACCGACCTGCCTAAGAAAAACGGCTATGAACTGTGGTATATCGACAAATCGGCAAGCGACGGCTCAGACGGCAGTATATATATTGTCGATCAGGATAAAGGCACGGGACGTTTCTCTTTTGGCTTAAAAGATGAACTTGATCTTACTGTCTATATGAATAAATTTTACTTTGAGAATCCCTATCTTCTCGGCGACGTAAACGGCGATAAAAACGTAAATATGGCTGATCTGGTCACTTTCAGGAACTGGCTCGCAGGCAGAACCGACACAGCTTTGATAAACTGGCGAGCTGCGGACCTCTGCCATGACAATGTACTGGATGTGTTCGACTATTGCCGAATGAAAAATATTATTATCAATAAATAAAACAAAATCCCCGAAGTAAAGCACTTCGGGGAAATTTTTTCAATAAAAAATCCTCATGCAAAGCATGAGGATAAGTGCACCATCGGGGACTCGAACCCAGGACCCACTGATTAAGAGTCAGTTGCTCTACCAACTGAGCTAATGGTGCATAATTATATCCTCCTTACTAAAAAGGAGGATAAGTGGGCCAACAGGGACTCGAACCCCGGACCGTCCGGTTATGAGCCGGATGCTCTGACCAACTGAGCTATTGGCCCATATGATTAAACGGAAGTGCTTGACTTCCGTTTAAATATTAGTGTCGGCACTGCTTTAGTTTCCCGAGCCGTCGCCAGCCAAGTATCGTCAACGTAAATGAGCTTAACTTCCGTGTTCGGAATGGGAACGGGTGTGACCTCATTGCCAT
>JAFVBU010000128.1 GCA_017479805.1 Ruminococcus sp. | reverse complement strand
TAGTGAGTAGTAAGTAGTGAGTAGTTATTGTGTTCGCTGCGCTCACTTATTTAAATATTCATCCCCGAAGAGGGACTCCACAACTATTTACTACTTACTGCTTTCTACTTACTTATCAAATCAACGAAGTCATCGAACAGATACGATGTATCCAGCGGACCGCCGTGTGCTTCGGGGTGGAACTGTACTGTTCTTGCGTTGACTGCGGTATAGTGTATGCCCTCACAGGTCTTGTCGTTTGCGTTGATGTGTGAAACGTGTCCGACGCTCTCGGGGATGCTGTCCCCTACTACTGCATAGCCGTGATTCTGGCTGGTAACGTAGGTAAGACCGCTTTCAAGGTCGATAACAGGCTGGTTTGCGCCTCTGTGACCGTATTTCAGCTTCTCGGTCTTTCCGCCGTTTGCCAGTGCCATGAGCTGGTGTCCGAGACAGATGCCGAAAATCGGTATTCCCAGCTTCTGTATCTCCTTGATATTCTCGATTATCTCAACATTTTCCGCAGGGTCTCCCGGACCGTTGGAGAACATGATGCCGTCGGGAGCAAGAGCCTTTACCTGCTCTGCTGTGGTATTTGCAGGAACTACAACTACCTCACAGCCCCTTTTCAGCAGTTCCTGACGGATATTGCGCTTGTAGCCGAAATCAAAGAGCACAACTCTGCACTTCTTCTCCTCGGGCTCATAGGTGTAGTCCTCGGTTGCTGTAACAGCCTTGACAGCGTCCTTGACGGAGAAAGCCTTTATCTGCTCCAGAAGCTCATCCTTCTTTGCGTAAACATCCTCGGTGGTGATAACTCCGTTCATTACGCCTGTTTCACGTATCATACGTGTGAGACAGCGTGTGTCGATGTTATGGATACCAACGATGTTATGCTCGGTCAGGAAATCGTTTATATTGCCCTCACAGCGGAAGTTGGACGGCATATTGCACCACTCACGCACAATATAGCCCGAAACATAAGACTTAGCCGACTCGCTGTCCTGAGAGTTCACGCCGTAGTTTCCGATAAGCGGAAAGGTCTGGGTAACGATCTGACCGTAGTAGCTGGGATCGGTGAGAGTTTCCTGATACCCCGTGAGACCTGTGGTGAACACCACCTCACCGATAACAGTGCCTTTCGCACCGAAGCTCCTGCCCTCGAATATCTTGCCGTTTGCAAGAAGAAGATAGGCTTTTTCACTCTGGTTGAATAATGACATTATTAATTCCTCCTTGAAAATGATTTTAGAGGTCGTATCTGTGATAACTCATGCTCTGTTCCACGCCATTGTGGAAAGAACGCTTTTTATACTCGGCGCTACAGCAAAATATCCATAAATGCTTGTATAAATTCCAAATAACTGCGTCAAACTTTTTCACCATACGAAAGTATGCTTTCAAAAGTTTTCCTTGTTCTTTGAAATTTCTACGGCGCATTTTTTGTATATTTTGCTGTAGCACCGAGTATAATTCGGAATTCGTAATGCGGAATTCGGAATTGATGTGTCCGCTTATGCGGACGAATTATTAGTGAAAAAGACGCAGCCCCTACACTAATAACTCATAACTTACAACTGAAAACTACTTACTTTAAATTGATATACTGACAAATATCGTCCTTCATGCGGAGAACTTCCCGTCTTGCAGCCTTTGCGAAGTCACGCTCGTCGCAGCCCTCTTTCTTGTAAGCACACATAACTGCACGTGAGGAATTGACGATAGCGCCCAGACCGTTCTCATCGAAGCCGCCTTTAAGTCCCTCAGCGCCGCCGCCCTGTGCGCCGTAGCCGGGAACGAGGAACATAGTGTGGGGAAGTCTCTGTCTCAGCTCTGTGAGCATTTCGGGATAGGTAGCGCCAACAACTGCACCGACAGCGGAATAGCCGAACTTTCCACGGGTATCCTCTCCCCACTTCTCGCACATATCGCCCATGCACTCATAAATGGTGCGTCCGTCAGCCAGCTTCATATCCTGTAACTCGCCGCTTGATGGGTTGGAGGTCTTGACGAGGACGAAAATGCCCTTGTCACGCTCCTTGCAGACATTGAGCAGAGGTGAGATACCGTCTGTGCCGAGGTAGCCGTTTACTGTGAGAGCGTCCGCACCGAAAGCCTCTATCTCGTTCTCGCCGACTGATGTAATGCCGAGGTGAGCGTTGGAATAAGCCTCCATAGTAGCGCCGATATCGTTTCTCTTGCCGTCAGTCATAACGAACATACCGTTCAGCTTAGCATAGCGGATGGTCTTTTCGAGGGTGCGGATACCGTAGTGACCGTACATCTCATAGTAAGCAGCCTGCGGCTTGATAGCAGGGACAACATCGTGTATCTCGTCGATGATAGCCTGATTGAAGTCGTATATAGCCTTTGCAGCAGCTTTCAGTGTCCAGCCGTCCTTGTCGAGGTAGCGGCGCTGGATGAACTCAGGCACATATTCCAGCTTTGGGTCAAGACCTACAACGGTGGGATTCTTCTTTTCGATTATCTTTTCAATAAGTCTGTCAAATGACATGGCATATATTCTCCTTAAATTATATTTTTATTCAATGGATCGCCGAGGGCGGCGTTCCCTACAATGGTATTATGTTATACGGGGCGATGTGGGCATCGCCCCCTACTGCTTTCTACTTTCTGTTCACTATTTTCTACTTACTACTCACTACTCACTACTAATTAAACTCACTCGCAGGTGAAAACTACATTTCCCTTAGAAATGGTAGTGAGCACCTTTCCTGTCAGCTCCATGCCCTTGAATACGGTGTTATGGGACTTTGAATGGAGCTTGCTGGGGTCAACCGTCCACTTGCGGTCGATGTCGGCAATAATCAGGTCAGCGGTACTTCCCTTGCTGATAGTCGGGATATCAAGTCCCAGCAGTCTGCGGGGATTCTCGCTCATAAGCTGTACAACCTTGTTAAGGCTTATCTCGCCTGTGTGATAAAGGGCTGTGAGAGTAGCCGCAAAGGATGTCTCCAGACCAACAACTCCGTTGGGCGCTTTCTCAAAGTCAGCCTTTTCGTACTCGGCATGGGGCGCATGGTCGGTGATGATACAGTCGATAGTGCCGTCCTTGATAGCCTCCTTGATTGCTTCCACATCCTCGGGAGTTCTCAGGGGCGGATTCATGCGGTAGTCTGCGTCCCTCTTTTCAAGGAGCTTGTCGGTGAGCATGAAGTAATGGGGAGCAGTCTCGCAGGTCACCTTTACTCCCTGTGACTTGGCAAATCTTATCATAGCCGCACAGCCCTTTGTGGAAACGTGGCAGATATGTATGCGAGCGTCAACGCTTGAAGCAAGTATCATCTCACGGGCTGTGATGTAGTCCTCGGAGGCTCTGTCCATGCCCTTTACTCCAAGCTTCTCGGAAGTCTCGCCCTTGTTCATGATACCGCCGTTGATGATGTTCAGATCCTCACAGTGCGAAGCAACGAGCAGACCGTTTTCCTTTGAGAGTTCAAGGGCTTTCCTCATCATTTCCGCATTCGGCACAGGCTTTCCGTCGTCCGAGATACAGATACAGCCTGCTTTTTTCAGAGCCTTGTAGTCGCAGAGGAAGCCGCCGTCCATGCCCTTAGTTATACAGCCCACAGGATATACCTCAACACCCGTACCCTCAGCCTTTTCGATGATGTAGCGGATTGTCTCGGGAGTATCGCAGGGGGGCTTGGTATTGGGCATTGCAAGAACACCTGTTACACCGCCTGCAAGAGCCGCCGCACAGCCTGTGTGGATATCCTCCTTGTACTCCAGTCCCGGGTCACGGAAATGAACGTGCATATCGAAAAGTGACGGCATGAGCACCAATCCCGAACCGTCGATGGTCTTATCGGCGCTTTCGGTGATATTTTCTGCTACCTCGGCAATTTTGCCGTCCCTGACAAGAACGTCTGTGACCTTGTCAAGCTGTGAATCAACTGCACGGATGTTTTTGATAAGAATTGATGACATAAAGACCTCGCTTTCAGTATATAGCCACGCAGTCCGAACCGTCTATCTCGGTAACGGACACTCTGACCTGTTCGCTGTGGGAAGTTGGCATATTTTTTCCCACATAATCGGGACGTATAGGCAATTCTCTGTGACCACGGTCGACCAGCACTGCAAGCTGGATGGTACGTGGTCTGCCACGCTTTATGAGAGCGTCCAGAGCGGCACGTGCGCTTCTTCCCGTGAAAAGCACATCGTCCACCAGCACCACATTTTTATTGGTGATATCGAAAGGGATATCGGTGCGCTCGTTGTGTTCGGTATCAGTTCTGTCGTCCCTGTACGGGGTGATATCGAGAGTACCGAAGGGAACATCGGTCTTTTCCAGTTCAGACAGCTTGTCCGCTATCCTTTTGCCGATGGGAACGCCACGGGAGTGAACTCCCACAATGACCAGATCCTCAGTGCCCTTGTTCCGCTCTACTATTTCATAGGAGATACGTGCCATAGCACGGCTCATCGCCTTTTCGTCCATGATTATACGCTTCTGCTCCAAAGGGATCAGCTCCTTTCAGAAAAAAATACCCGCCTGCATCAGCAAACGGGTACACTTATAGCTATAGTTATAGTATAGTTACATCAAGCCAACCGCCTTGCCAACCTCACAGGATCGAATTAAAGGGTAGTTTTCATAAATCGTTACTATTATATCACATTGCTGCCCTCATGTCAATAGAATATTCTGATAAGTTTTGTGAGTGTAATAGTGTATTAGTGTATTAGTTATTAGCTTTTAGTGAGGAGTTAGTAGTTAGTAGTAAGTAGAGATCAGAAAGCAGAAAGTAGTAGGGGCGGCGTTCCGCCGCCCGTGGGGAACCGAACAATCATGGATAGAACATTGTAGGGAACGGCGCCCTCGCCGTTCCACGGATCACATAAACACCACAGAATGGAACGCCGAGGGCGGCGTTCCCTACAAAAGTAACATTAATTCGCAATAATAGTGTCAGCTCGTTACTTTTTCTTTCTCAGCTTCAGCACCACAAGTCCCGTAACGGCTGCGGCTTTCAGGGCGGAAACGGCTATTTCCTGCTTGTTGTGCTTAGTCCTGATATGCTTCGGAACAGGCACAGCTTCGGATATATCGCCCTTTCCTGCGGTTTTAAGGCTTCCGCCGCCTATGGTGAATTTGCCGAAATTCTTCTGAAACTCCATAGTCAACCCTCGTTTCTCGGTACTGCGATAAGGAACTTTATCTTCTTGCCCTCGTCGCTGAACATCTTCTCATGCTCCGTCACGAAATTCTCATAGGGACTTTCAGCGTGGAGGTCCCATGTCTTGTACTTTATATCAAAGCCTGCCTCCTCGAAATACCCAAAGCTCTCCTCGAAAAGCTCGTCATCGTCGGTCTTGAACCAAAGCTCACCTTTGAGGAATTTCTTGTAGTTCACAAGCTGCCTTGTGTGGGTCAGGCGGCGCTTTTTATGCTTAGCCTTCGGCCACGGATTGCAGAAGTTGACGTATATCCTGTCAGCTCTGTCCTCCTCGTTCCACGCAAGCTCCAGACGCTCGATATTCTGAATGGCGATACGTACATTTCCGTCGGGGACAGTCCCCTTTTCCCTATAGGCTTCCTCCAGCTTTCTTTTGGCAAGGACAAGCATCTCATTTTTGATATCCATTGCAATGAAGTTAACCTCGGGGTGAGCAGGGGCAGCCTGTGATATGAAGCCGCCCTTTCCGCAGCCAAGCTCCACATACAGCGGCTTGTCAGGCTCATCGAAAAGCTCTCTCCAATGACCTATCTGCTTCTGCGGCTCAGCCACATAGAACGAACAAGCCTCCAGCTCGGGCTTAGCCCACGGTTTGTGTCTTATCCTCATATTTTAGTTCCTTTCTTATTATTACAGTGATTTGAAAATAAACGGTGTGAGAAGTATCAGTATCATGCAAAGCGGACAAACGTACTTTATCATTGCCCTGTAAAGCAGCTTTGAACGGAACTGCTTTTCGCCGTGCATTACCTCTTTCTCGATATATTCCGTCTTTACCACGTATCCCACCATTATGCAGGTGAGAAGCGCCAGTATCGGCATCATGATATTATTTGTGATGAAGTCAAAGAAGTCAAGTATCTGCATACCGATGATAGTCACGGCATCCCACGCACTGTAGCCGAGCACGGAAAGCATACCGAGAACCAGCGTCAGAAGTATGACCACGACGCAGCTTTTTGCACGGCTCAGCTTGAATTTCTCCATAACCACAGCCACAACAGTTTCCATAAGTGAAATGGACGACGTAAGAGCGGCAAGTGCTACCAGAACGAAAAATGCGCTTCCGATAAGCGGACCTGCTGTCATTGAGTCGAACACCTTCGGGAGAGTGATGAACATAAGTCCCGGACCTGCGTTCAGCGCCTCAGCGTTGCCGCCCGAGAATACAAATACCGCAGGCACGATGATAAGTCCTGCGAGGAACGCAACGAGAGTGTCGAAAACCTCTATCTGGCGCACCGAGCTTTCGATGGAATCATCCTTTCGCATATATGAGCCGTAGGTTATCATAATGCCCATAGCGATGGACATTGAGTAGAAAAGCTGTCCAATAACCGCAGCGATGGTCTTGACCAGCTTGTCAGCGGAGAAGTCCGAAAAACCGGGAAGAATATAGTATTTCAGTCCCTCCGTCGCTCCGTCAAGGGTCAGGGTATAGATACCGATGCCGATAATAAGCACCAGAAGCACAGGCATGAGGAACTTGCTGACCTTTTCAATGCCCTTTTCAACTCCCATGACCACGACAGCCGCTGTCAGCACTACATATATAATGAAGAAAATCGCAGGCTGACCGAGGTGGCTGATAAAATTCTCAAAGAATGTGAGCTGAGAACCGTCCGCCGCCGTAAAGGTTTTCTGCGCCATATCAGCGCCGTGTCCCGTGAGGAATGAAGCGGTATATTTCAGCACCCATCCGCCGATAACGCAGTAATATGGCAAAATAAGCGCAGGGATAGCCGCCGCCAGCGGTCCGAGGAACGAAAAGCGCTTGTCCACTTCCTTGTATGCGCCGATAACGCTTTTCCCCGTTTTTCTGCCGATGGAAATTTCAGTCAGCATAAGTGCAAATCCGAATGTGACCGCAAAGATGAGATAGACCAGAAGAAAGAAGCCACCGCCGTATTTTGCCGCAAGATACGGAAATCTCCAGATATTTCCAAGGCCCACCGCAGAACCTGCCGCCGCAAGGACAAAGCCTATTTTCGAGGCGAATCCGCCTCTTGATGATGTTTCGTCAGTTTTTGATGCCATGATGAATAGTCCTTTCCAGCCGTCAATTGTGACGGATAATAATTTCCGTCTCTTTCCTTACATACTTAAATTTTATTATACCATACCGCAGACTTTTTTTCAAGGCTTTGACAGATTTTTCAGTAATTTCGCACACATTTACTTTTTTTATACCTATGAAATGAAATATATATTAAACTAAAACTCAAAATATAATCAACTGCTTGTTACAATAATATTATCATTTACGCTCTGTATAATTTTCTGCCGCAAAATGTGAATTTATGCCGCATCACTCAAAAAATGAAAAATCGCTGTATTTAGCCTTTTGCCTGCTCGATTTCCTTTTATTGTTCACTTTTCGACATAAAAAGCTCTATGTTTGTTCATTTTTTATTCAAATAGTAGGATTTCTGTTGACTTTCGAGTAAAATTATGGTATAATATCAATAAGCCAATAAAAAATATACTCACAGAAAAATATAGCAAATTGTATAATCTTCACATATCAAGGGGGAGGTAAAGAAAAATGAGTACAACAGATAAAAAAGAAAAAAAGGGCTTGACTATTGAAAAGACCCTGAATAAGCTGTCAGCGGAAAAGAAAGTCTCACCGCTGCTGTATGTTCTGCTGATAGTCATGTTCTGCGTTTCCTCTGCTTTAGTAGGCAGAGTTGCACGTTCGACAGGTATGCTTACTTTTGCGGGCAAGGCTACGCCTATAGCTTCCTTTGCAGGCGTTCTTTCGTCGCTCTCCAATATATGCGTGATACTCCTTGTGGTATTTTTCAAGAAAAAAGGCTTCATTACGTCAATGGTGCTCCTGATACCTCAGTTTCCGCTGGTAATATACCGACTTGTCTCGGAAAAGAGTTATTCCAGCGTATCGGGACTTTTCACCAACTTTTTCACTGTTGTTGCACTTATTCTGCTTTACGCCAACAGCAAAAAGGCTGAAAACTACCAGACAAAGCTGAAAGAACAGGCAGTCACCGACAGACTGACAGAGCTTCCCAACAGATACGCCTGCAACGAGCTTGTGAAAACGCTTGTTGAAAAGAACGAGAGGTTTGCCCTTTGTTCGATAGATCTGAACAATTTCAAGAGTATCAACGACACTATGGGTCACGATACGGGCAACAAGCTCCTCAAAGGCATTGCCGACCGCTGGAAAACTGCCGCAGATTCGGGACTTTCGGGCACTAACGATTTCATTGCACGTCAGGGCGGCGACGAGTTCATACTCCTCATCTGTGACTACAATACAGCCGACGATTTGATGAATACAGTCAGATTCTACGTTGATATGCTGGAAAAGAAGCTGACCGTTGCTGAATGTGATTTCTTTATAACCGCCAGCTTTGGCTATGCGGAATTTCCAAATGATGCCGATAATATAGATGCTCTCTTTTCACACGCAGATGCGGCTATGTACGAGGTGAAGCGCACCAACAGCAGCAACCACATCCGCAAGTTCACTCCCGATCTTATGCAGAATGTGGAGCATACCCTTGAAACTGAGCGCAAGATCAGGACGGCTCTGGAGAACAATACAATTTACTTCAACCTCCAGCCGCAGTATGATATTTCCCATAAGCTCCGTGGATTCGAAGCTCTGGCACGTATGAAGGACTCCGAGGGCAACAATATCAGCCCCGGCGAGTTTATCCCCGTTGCGGAAAAGGTAGGGCTCATCGATAAGGTCGATGCCAGCGTTTTCCGAAATTCAGCCAATTTCTTCGGTCAGCTCATCAGAAAGACAGGTACCGATATCACCCTCAGCGTGAACGTTTCTGTCCGCCACATGATGAAGAACGATTTCCTTGAAGAAATAGAGGATATCATCAGGACAAGCGGTGTTCCTGCCAATCAGTTGGAGATAGAGATAACCGAGTCCATCATGATAGATTCGGCAGAAAAGGCGCTGAAATGTATCAACTCTATCAAGAGTATGGGTCTGAAAATAGCCATCGACGACTTCGGCACGGGCTATTCCTCCCTGAGCTATCTGAACAAATTCCCTGCCGACCTGCTGAAAGTTGACAAATCCTTCATCGACAAGATGAATTCCAGCGACTCCTCAAAGCAGTACGTAGCTGCTATCATTTCCATCGGACACATTATGGACTTCGACGTTATTTCCGAGGGCGTCGAGGAGGATGCACAGCTCGACACACTCCGCAGTATAGGCTGCGACTTCATTCAGGGCTACATCTGGGGACGTCCCCTGTCGCCCGAGGCTGCCGAGGAACTGGTGATGAATTCAGTAATGCAGTGACACAAAAACAGGATGCCAATGTGCATCCTGTTTTTTCTGAAAACTATCAACTATTCATGAAAATATATTTGACATTAAGCTGATTTTGTGATACACTAACAATAGAAATTGCTGTCGGGAGGGAAGATATGACCAATAAGCTGAAGCTGTACATCGTCAAGCTGCTGACCAGAATAGCGGCTTTTCTGTTTCTTTTCATCCTTTACATCACTGACAGGTCACGCATGACAGACTTCCTCACCATGAACCTTTACAGAAGCATCACGCCTCTGCACATCATCTGGGTAATGTTCATGGTCATAATGATATCCCACCTTTTCCCCAATGAACTGCGGTCTATGGCGCTTCTCAAATCCAAAGAGGACACCTTTGTGCCTGTCAGGGAATATTCCGAGTTCAAGCTGCTGAGATTCGTGCAGGATCAGAATAAGAAAGCGTGGACGGTCATGCTTGTGTGGCTCATTATCAACGGAATATGGGCGCTTGTGTATCTTCTCGGACTTATCGGCGAGGCGGAATTATTGTTGCTGTCGGGGTTCTACTTTCTCTGCGACTATATATGTATACTTTTTTACTGCCCGTTCCGCTCGAAAATAATGAAGAATAAGTGCTGTGTCAACTGCCGTATCTACGATTGGGGACATTTTATGATGTTCACTCCAATGCTGTTTATCAAGAATTTTTTCTCATGGAGTTTGTTTTTTACATCGGTGATAGTGCTGATACGGTGGGAGATAGTTTATGCAAAGCACCCTGAGCGCTTTTGGGAGGGATCGAATAAGATACTTCAATGTGCGGAATGTAAGGATAAAACGTGTAAATTTAAGAGATAAAATTAAATAAAAAAGCGGCGAAGCAACGCTTTACGGACGTGAAGATGCAAATAACGGTCAAGCCACTGATAGTGGAGGTTACTCCCTTTGGCTTGACCGTTATTTCTTATGGAGCGTCCGTGAGACTTACGCTGCGCTTGTCTCACTGCTTTGTTAGGGGGACGCTGTCCCCCTCGCTCACCCTCTGCAAGGGAGATAACATCCCCCTTGACCCCGGTATATTGCGGCTTCGCCGCTTTTTTATTATTTTATTAATTATTGCTTCCGAATCTCCTCAAAATCCTGTGCTCAGGCTCAGAAAGATACGAATACCCATCACTAAAACAAACATGATAATATCCGCCCTCAGCTATGCCGTCCGCAGGAACGGTATTCTTCTCCGTAAAATCATGTGGATCATACCAGATGAAATTGCCGTTGAAATAGGTCACTATCGCCTGTCCGTCGGCACGGAGCACCTTTTCGGCTCTGCGGAATTTCTTCTCAGTAAGCATTATTCCCGTTTCGATATCGTACACCCTCACAGCGTCGTATTTGCTGTGTTTCAG
>JAFVBU010000127.1 GCA_017479805.1 Ruminococcus sp. | reverse complement strand
TCCATAAATGCTTGTATAAATTCCAAATAACTGCGTCAAACTTTTTCACCATACGACAGTATGCTTTCAAAAGTTTTCCTTGTTCTTTGAAATTTCTACGGCGCATTTTTTGTATATTTTGCTGTAGCGCCGAGTATAAAAATTCATATCCGTCAGCGCATCTGACACCGCAATTATGCATTATGAATTATGAATTATGCATTACTAATAAGGTATTCTATAAATTCCGCAACAGCGCCCTCGTCGCAGGTGCTTTTCAGTACAATATCAGCTTTCTGCTTCACGCTTTCCTCGGCGTTTGCAGGACAAGCGCCGATATCTGCGGATATTATCATTTCAAGGTCGTTGTCGAAATCGCCGATAGCCGCAAAGGTATAGTCCTCATAGCCCTTTATCTTGCGGTATTCGGTGAGTGCCGAGCCCTTGCTGACGCCCTGTGTGAGCATCTCGTAGAATATATCCGAGGATTTTACGAAGTCCACCGAATCATAGCCGTTCTGATGGACTAAAAGCTCCATGTGGGGTATCTCCTCGGGTGACATGGCAAACAGCACCTTCAGCCAACCTGCGCTGTCGATATCCTTCAGCTCGGAATAGTTGGGAACTATCTTACATATATCCGTATGGAGCTGTTCGTAGTCATTGTTGCGGAAAACGTATGTACCGTCGGCTTTCAGCACCTCTCCCCCTGCTTCGGGCATATTCTCCAGTATTTCAAGAGCGATGTCCTTTGCATTCTCGGGGAGCGAATTCATATAAAGAGTTTCCTTTGTGCTGTAGTCGTAGATGAGCGCACCGTTGAAAAGGATGATGGGAATGTCTATCCCCAGCATATCACGGTACTGCTCAAAGGTCTGCACAGTGCGTCCTGTTGCTATGGTGAACTTTCCTCCCAGCGAAACGAAGCGCTTTATAGCGTCAAGGTCTTTTTGGGTTATCTCCTTTTTCGAGTTCAGGAGAGTGCCGTCCATATCGCTGAAAAGTATAACTTTTGATATATCTTCTAACAATTTCTCACATCTTTTCAAGTTTGTTAAGTATGGATACAAAATAGTCGGGAAGCTCACTGGTGAACTCCATATACTCCCCTGTCGTTGGATGGATAAAGCCTATTTTACGGGCATGGAGACACTGTCCCTCAATGCCCTTGTAAGCCTTGCCGTATACATCATCACCAAGAACGGGATGCCCGATATATGCAAGGTGCACACGAATCTGATGGGTGCGCCCCGTTTCCAGCCGCAGTCTCACATGGGCATAACCGCCGTACTGCTTGATAACGCTGTAGTGGGTCACGGCATTCCGGCTGTTTTCGGTGGTCACGCACATTTTCTTGCGGTCGGTCTTGTGCCTGCCGATGGGAGCATCGACAGTTCCCTCAGTCTCCTTGAAATAGCCGCTTGCCACCGCCTCATACTCACGGGTGAAGCTGTGCTCCTTTATCTGCTCGGCAAGGTGAAGATGTGCAGTATCGTTCTTTGCCACAATGAGCAGACCGCTTGTATTTTTGTCGATACGGTGGACTATCCCGGGGCGGATGACCCCATTTATCCCCGAAAGGCTCTCTCCGCAGTGGTGCAGGAGAGCGTTTACCAGTGTCCCTGTGTGGTTGCCGTGAGCAGGGTGAACCACCATGCCTTTGGGCTTGTTGACCACAAGCAGGTCGCTGTCCTCATAGACGATATTTAGCGGTATGTCCTCGGGAAGTGCGTCCATCGGCTCAGGCTCGGGGATATCCACCTCGACTGTATCGCCGATTCTCAGCTTGTAATTCTTGCTGACCGCCCTGCCGTCAACGAGGATATTTCCCTTTTCCATAAGTCCATGCACCGCCGAACGTGTCAGCTCGCCGATATTATCGGAAATGAACTTGTCTATCCTTGCGCCCTTGTCGCCCTCAGCGGCAGAAAGTGTAATGATACCGCTCATTTCTTTCCGCCCTTGTTGGAGTTGTCAGGCTGTACCTGCTGTGCCTTTTCTATTTTCGGGTCGATGATGAAAGCGTATATCAGAAGCAGGACAAATGCCAGTGTTACGCAAATATCAGCCACATTGAAAATAGCGAAGTTCATGAACTTGAACTCGAACATATCCACCACGTAGGAAAGTCTCACACGATCGATGAGGTTGCCGATACCGCCTGCAAGGAACAGGGTTATGGCAAGGGAAAGCACCTTTGAGCGCTTCATGTACTTGAACAGCACCACAAAGCCGATGATGAGTATGAGCGACGTAAAACCGATGAGAAACCAGCGCTGACCTTTCATACTTCCGAAGATAGCCCCCGTGTTTTCGAGGTAAGTCAGGTCTACCAGCTTTTTTCCGCCGACGGAAATAAAGTCCATCGAGTGAATTGGTTTGAGCTCCGTGGCAGCCCAGTATTTTACTGCCTGATCTGCGCCCACAAGTGCAGCCATCAATATAATAAGAAATACCGCCACTTTTTTCTCCTTTCAATCAATAAAGCCTGCTGCCCCTGACTGATACTTATGAATATATCCGTACTTTTATCGGGGGAAACCTTTCTGAGGAAAGGTTCTCCCCCGAACCCCTTTCCAAAGACTTTTAATACTAATTTTTCCCTGACAGGGCGCTCCCTTTTTCTGATGTAACTTTTCATTTATCGAAGCGCCCTGTCAGGGAAAAATTAAAACTGAAAGTTTTAGGAAGGGAGTTTGAGGGAGAACCCTTTTTCAAAAGGGTTTCCCTCAATAGAGGCACGTATATTTTCATAAGCATACTGTCAGGGACAGCAGACTTTTTATTATATTTCTACTGCAACTGCACATCTCTCGCAGAGGTCGGGATGTGCCTGATTTGTTCCTACATACTTTGAATAGCACCAGCAGCGCTCGCACTTGCAGCCCTCTGCCCTTGCTACCTCGTAAACTGTCTCAGCGCCCGATTTTTCAACGGATACGCCTGATACGATGAGGATATCCTTGAGCTGGTCGGCAAGTGAAGCAAATGTATCATAATCAGCGTCACTGCTCTTTATGATGATCTGAGCTTCCAGTGACTTACCGATAGTCTTATCGTTTCTTGCGTCCTCGAGAGCCTTATTTGCGCCAAGACGGGCATTGTAGATGAATTCCCACTTATCCTTGAACTCGTCGCTGAACTCGATACCGCTCTTTTCGGGCATCTGGTTGAGGAACACGCTCTCCTTGTCGTCCTCGGAGGTGTGAGGCATGAACTGCCATATTTCCTCTGCTGTGAACGAGATGATAGGAGCAGCAAGTCTGGTGATAGCGCTGAGAATGCGGTACATAGCTGTCTGAGCGGCACGGCGCACCTCGGAGTCCTCTTTCTCGCAGTACAATCTGTCCTTGATGATGTCAAGATAGAAGTTGGACATATCGATAACGCAGAAGTTATGGATAGCGTGGAAAGCAATGTGGAAATCAAATGCTTCGTAGCCCTCCCTTACCTTGTCGATAAGGTTATCCAGCTTCATCACAGCCCACTTGTCAAGCTCGGTCAGCTTGTCGTCGGAAACGCTGTCCTTGTCGGGGTCGAAGCCCTTGCCGTTGCCGAGGTTTCCGAGGATGAAACGAGCAGTATTTCTGATCTTCTTGTAAGCATCAGAAAGCTGGCTCAGGATAGGCTTTGAGATACGGATATCGCTGTGATAGTCCGAAGAAGCAACCCACAGACGGAGGATATCAGCGCCGTACTGGTCTGTTATCTCGCTTGGGTCGATACCGTTTCCGAGGGACTTGTGCATGGTCTTGCCCTCGCCGTCAACTACCCAGCCGTGGGTGCAGACAGCCTTGTATGGGGACTGCCCCTTGTATACAACGGAAGTAAGGAGCGATGACTGGAACCAGCCTCTGTACTGGTCAGCGCCCTCGAGGTAGAGGTCAGCAGGCCATGTAAGACTCGGGAAGTCCTCTCCCTCCATAACAGAGGTATGAGATACACCGCTGTCGAACCAAACGTCCATGATATCGTATTCCTTAGTGAACTCACCGCAGCCGCACTCGCACTTCACGCTTGCAGGGATGAATTCGGATGTATCCTTAGTCCACCATGCGTCGCTTCCCTCCTTGCGGAACAGTTCAGCGATAGCACTGATGGTATCATCGTTGCAGATAGGCTTGCCGCAGTCCTTGCAGTAAACAACAGGTATCGGAACGCCCCATGTTCTCTGACGGGAGATACACCAGTCGCTTCTGTCACGGACCATGCCCTTGATACGGTCCTCGCCCCACTCAGGGATCCACTCAACTGACTCGATAGCCTTGATAGCCTCATCCTTGAAGCCGTTTACTGAGCAGAACCACTGCTCTGTAGCACGGTAGATGATCGGGCTGTTGCAGCGCCAGCAGTGAGGATACTGGTGGACAATCTTCTGGATAGCCAGCAGAGCGTTCAGCTCCTCCAGCTTAGCAGCGATAGCCTTGTTAGCCTCATCGGTGTCCATTCCCTCGAACTCGCCTGCCTCAGCGGTCTGGCGGCCCTTGGAGTCAACGCACACGATGATGCCGATGTCGTCGTA
>JAFVBU010000126.1 GCA_017479805.1 Ruminococcus sp. | reverse complement strand
TCCATAAATGCTTGTATAAATTCCAAATAACTGCGTCAAACTTTTTCACCATACGACAGTATGCTTTCAAAAGTTTTCCTTGTTCTTTGAAATTTCTACGGCGCATTTTTTGTATATTTTGCTGTAGCGCCGAGTATAATTGCCAATGCAATAAAAAGGAGCAACAAATATGAAAAAGATCACAGCAATATTATTTTCACTTTCACTTTTAGTCAGTGCGGTTTCATGCAGTCAGACCAACAGCACCACCTCAGAAGTCAGCACCGAATCAACGGTCACTCAGGAACTGTCCGCTCCCACAAGTCTTACCAATCATATGACCGACAAGGAACGCAGTAAAGTAACTGTCGGCGACCTGACAGTTTTCGACCATATGCAGAAAGAAACGGAGGAACTGATACCCACCGACGGCGTTTATCTTGAAATATGGACAGGTGAGGATGAACTGGACTACTGGGAGCATTACCGTGAACATGAGCCCGATGATACATATGTAACAGATGAAATGCTTGAGAAGAATATGGAATATTTCAGAGCAAACAGAGACAGCAAGGGGAAAATTTACACAGCTTATGTTGACGGAATGAATGTCATGACAGGCGGACTTGAACCTGATATTGACTACGACGGCGGCGAGTTAACTGTTGATAAGGAACTGCCTGCATGGGGTGTTTTTGACGAGAACGGGAATTTTTCATATACAGACAAAGATGGCAATGAAATAACAGAGGAAAAATACAATGAGCTTACTGATGAATACTATGCCTCCGATCATACTGTTACATTTGCTGATTTTGAGGAATTCAAGCCGTATCTCCGTGAGAGGATAGAAGCGCTGCTCAAAACTAATGACATTCCTTCATCTTTTGTTGATAGATTTTACGAAGAAAATCTTAAAATGTGGGAGGCTGTTATTGACCGAAGCTACAAGACATTGCCCGTAGGAACAACGGAACGGTTGGCGGCTGAGGAAGAAGCGAAAAGCGTTAACACATGGGAGATAGACCGTGAAAAGGTGGAAGAAATAGCGCCATACGTCCGTGAGTACAATATCTACGACGAACAGCTCGACGCAAATTTCGTGGTACACGTTACGCTTCCGCCGAACTACAGCGGCGACAAGACCTATCCTGCCTATGTGCTGACTGACGGTGTTTGGCGCTTCAACAACTGTGCCGACCTGAGAAAAGCGATGGAGGAGGGGAGAGCTTCCAATGTTATCCTTGTCAGCATCGGCTACGATTACTCCATTGACGGCACCAACGACGATTACCGCATAAAGTATTTCTGCGACAAGTGCGAGGATTTCCTCAACTTTATCACCGATGACCTTATGCCGTATCTGGGCGAGGAATATAATATCGACAACAGCAGGTCAATCATCTATGGTCATTCCCTCGGTGGAACTTTCGCTCACTATGCCGCTTTCAACTCCGATAAATACGAAAATCAGCCGTTCAAGAACTACATAATCGGCAGCCCTGCATTCTGGTCGCCCGGATTCCTGCCCTATGCCGACCTTGATGTAGTAAAAAATGAATACGGCTACTTTGACCGCAACGATAGCTTTGACAAGAACGTTTTCGTGTGCGGAGGCGCTGACGAAGATCCTGTTTATGAGGAATACTACGGCGAAAACGACTCCACACTTGAGGGCATACAGCACCTTATGGAAAGACTCGAAGGTCACGGCGTAACAACAGCCGAAAGCAAAATTTATCCCGATTCGGAGCATTACCAGTTCATCCCCGAAATGCTGGTGGAAATACTCGAAAAGTATTATCCTATGTAAAATCAGCTATATAATATTGACATATCAATATATTTATGTTATAATATGTGCATTGCAGCATTGCATAAACAAATCAGAAAAGAGGTATTGATATGGCAGATGTTCAGAGAGGAAAGCTCATTTTGGGCGGCCATGAGTTCAATGTAAAGGATTGCAGCGATACTCATATTTACTTATTCGACAACGATGAAGATATTGATGAGGAAAGAGACATAATCACCAAGACCATCTCGATGGATGTATGGTTCGAGGAGGGAGAGTTCGGCGATGAGGAGGTGTCACCCGAGATAATCATTAACGAGTTCCCCACAGAAAAGACTGACATTGAGGATATCATCGGCATGGAATTCGAGGTCAGGAACGTTGAAGAAGCCGATGAGCGTGAGGATACGCTTTATGTCTTTGAGCATGAGCCGTTCATGAACTACAAGTGGAAGATACTCGACAAAGACGGCGATATCATCCACGTGACCATAAGCGGAACAGCTATTACCGACGGCTATTCCGAGCCTGAGCAGACCGCTGATTTTGAGGGCGAGTTCTGGATAAGGATGAAATCATAAAGTTTGGGTAAAAAAATTAATGCCCCCTGATATGGCGCTTAAAAATTGCCGTATCAGGGGGCATTATACTGCGATTTCAATCGGGCTCACATTCAACAGCCCTGCCCTGTTTCAGACTTTGCTGACAGTCGATATACCTTTGATTCGAGCTGCCACGGAACTTTATTTCCCAGTCCTTTTGGGCAAGTATGAATTTGCCGTCAATGAGGTAGTCCGTAACTGCAAGAAGCTCGCCCCAGCCGTTTTTGTCACGGCTTTCATAAAGCTGCTCAAAGGTATAGCCTGTGTAGGTTATGATATCCATACCCAGCGACTTTATCTCTTTGCCCAGCTCAGCCAGAACGTCAGCCTGACAGAAAGGCTCGCCGCCGCTGAAAGTCACGCCGTCCAGCAGGGGATTCCACTTTATCTTCTCCAGCAGCTCGTCCGTATCAACAACAGTACCGCCGTTGAAGTCATGGGTCTGGGGATTATGACAGCCCTCACAATTGTGAGGGCAGCCTTGTGTGAATATTGTAAATCTTATGCCGGGACCGTCAACGATAGAATCGTTGACAGTGCCTGCTATTCTGAGTTCCATTATATCACCTTAAACGTTATGCTTTACTCTGTCATGCTCCTCGGAGCGCTTGCCGTCGTTGAAGCGATCGAGAGTGCCCACAAGATAGCCAGTGATACGGCGTATCCTGTCAAATGCCACATTGTTGCTGTGCTCCTTGCGTCCGCAGCATGGGCAAGTCTCACCGATAATACCTGTGTATCCGCAGCATGGGTCACGGTCAACAGGATGGTTGATAGCGCCGTAGCCGATACCCGACTCCTTCATGCAGCGAACTATCTTCTCGAATGCGTTCAGGTTCTCCAGTGGGTCGCCGTCAAGCTCGATGTAGCTGATATGTCCTGCATTGGTAAGCTCGTGGTACGGAGCTTCTATCTTGATCTTTTCAAATGCGCTGATAGGGTAGTATACAGGCACATGGAAAGAGTTTGTGTAGTAGTCACGGTCTGTAACGCCCTCAATGATGCCGTAGCGCTTCTTGTCCATGCGGACGAAACGTCCCGAAAGTCCCTCGGCAGGAGTTGCCAGCAGAGAGAAGTTGAGACCTGTGCGCTTTGATTCTTCGTCAAGGCGGTTTCTCATAGCAGTAATTA
>JAFVBU010000125.1 GCA_017479805.1 Ruminococcus sp. | reverse complement strand
GTTGCAGAAATAGTGCTCGAAATGACTCAGTCGCTTTAATATAAGGAGGAAACAAACATGAAAAAGTTCATCTCACTCATCACAGCCGCAGCCGCTGTTATGACTGCCGTACCTATGGCAGTTCATGCAGAAGAAGCTGACGAAAGGACTTACATCCCTACCATTTACTTCACAACAGAGGCTAAAGACCCTGCTGAGGCACTGGCAAGCGGTACTCTCTATGTGAACACAGACGCTGCAAAGGAAGATGTTATCACCCTGCCATCACAGGTGCTCGTTAAGGATCAGTACAAACACGTTGGTCAGATCACTGTAAAGTGGACATGGGACACAGACTACGTTTATACATCGGGTATCAGAAACCCCTCAGCTGACGGCAAGCTGCCTGCTTACGAGGGCTACAGCATAACCACCGATGCAGACGGTGAAAAGGTTGACCCTGTAATGGTATACGACGTTGCAGGTGAAAAGATGATGGGTGTTGATTATTCAAACACTCATATCAATCCGCTTGTTCCAAACGGCGAGGCTTCCGATTCCAACCCATTAGGTCTGTTCGAGCTGAATATCGCTAAGAATTCACCTGCTGACTATTACAGCATCAACTTCAAGACAGAGCAGCCCTATGTTACAAATCTCATCCTCAGATATGCAAGTGACAATACATTCAGAAGCATAAGACCAAACGGCGAGAACACTCCGTCACTTAAATTAGCTGTTACCGACAGAGCACTTGGCGATGTTAACAAGGACGGCACTATTGACGGACGTGACGCAACAGCTATCCTTTCCGACTATGCGCTCCGTTCGGCTGATAAGGAAGGTATTTTCGACAAGGCGCAGTCCATTGCCGCTGATGTAAACGGAAACAATGTCGTTGACGCTACCGATGCAACAAAGGTGCTCAGCTTCTATGCTTTCTCCTCATCACAGGCTAACGATGGCTCAACACTTAATCAGTATATTATGAAAGACTAAGTTATAATATAAACGGTCAAGCCTAAGCAAATCTGCTCGGCTTGACCGTTTTTTGTATGTAACATTAATTTGTTAAGCTGCTGAATGCATTGTCCACTACCTTTTTATCGGGTGCTGCTGTGAAGCTGCTTACGATCGGCACGATTATGAGTGAAACGATCATTGCAAACGCACCTGCGTTGATGGGTGAAAGCAGGTTCAGCGGACATCCAAGATCATTGACAGACTGCTTCAAACCATCGAATGCGCTGATTCCGAGGCTGAAAAGTACCATGTGGAGCACGCTTATGCCGATACCTGTGCAGAAGCTGGTCCAGCAGGCAGCCTTTGATGCCTTTTTCATGAAAAGTCCGTAGAGGAAAGGTCCGAGGAATGCGCCTGAAAGTGCTCCCCATGAGTAGGACATTAGAGTTGAGATGGAAGCGTTCTTGTTGCAGGCGATAATTACGGAAATAATAAGGAAAACTGCGATGAATATACGCATATACTTCATCTGATCCTTATCCGTGAACTTCTTTGCTCTCGGCTTGATAAGGTCATTTGTCAGTGTCGAGCTGGATGTGAGAACCAGTGACGAAAGTGTGGAAAGTGAAGCCGAAAGCACCAGTACAACTACCAGACCGATAAGGATATTCGGAAGCGCCTGATGGATAAGTGCAGGTACCATTGTGTCATATACAGGCTTGCCGTTCACTGTCTCGATGAATGTTTTGCCTGAGTTGTCGTCAGGGTCAAGTGTGCAGTAAAGTCTTACGAAGCCGCCCATGAAGTACGAACCGCCTGCTACGACCAGTGCGAAGAATGTGGAGATGAGCGCTCCCTTTCTGATAGCCTGCTCGTCCTTGATAGCGTAGAACTTCTGCACCATCTGAGGAAGTCCCCATGTACCCAATGAAGTGAGCACAACAACTCCGAGGAGGTTTATGGGGTCGGGACCGAAAACGCTGCCCAGTGTGCCCTCTGCGGTCTTGCTGTCGGAAATACCGTTCAGCGCATCGATAGCAGCGGCAAAACCATCCTTTTTCTGAAGTGTCAGAGCAACAACTGTTGAGATACCGATGAGCATTATGATACCCTGAACAAAGTCATTGAGCGCTGTAGCCTTGTAGCCGCCGAGGATAACGTATATTGCGGAAAGCACAGCCATTGCGAGAATGATTATCGTACCGCCGTTCTCGCCGAGGTCGAAAACCATGCCGAAAAGACGGGAAAGTCCATTGTAAACTGACGCTGTGTACGGGATAAGGAAGATGAAAACTATAGCCGCTGAGGCTGTTTTCAGCTTTGTTGAATCAAAGCGGTGCTCGAAAAATTCGGGCATTGTCCTTGCGTTGAGGTGGTTTGACATAAGTCGTGTACGTCTGCCGATGAGGAAGAACGGGATGAGACTGCCGACAATGGCATTGCCGATGCCCACCCATGAAGCGGATGCACCGTACATCCATCCGAACTGTCCTGCGTAGCCGATGAATACAACGGCAGAAAAGTAAGTTGTACCGTAGGAAAAAGCAGTCAGCCATGAACCGACGCTTCTTCCGCCGAGCATGAAATCCTCAGCCGACTTGGTCTTGCGTGAGGTGTAGACGCCGATACTGACCATAACTGCGACGTATATGAACAGTATGACAAAGGTTGCGGCCTGTGAGCCCATAATGAATCTCTCCATTCAAAAAATAGTGCCACGCCGTTACCCTAAGTCAATGCAAAGCGTCAAACCTGTAAAACTTTAAACGAGTAAAGCGTAACCAAAACATATTATACATCATTTATTCAAATTTGTCAACTATTTTTTGCCAAAAGTTTATTAGTTTTTATGCATTAGTGCTTATTTCTGCCGTCAGTCCGCACAAACTTTAGGGAGGGCGAGGGCGCCCTCCCCTACTATTGCTCCCCCAACTAACTCTTGAAGTTTCTTGCTTGTCCTGACAGCGAAATACTGCGTCAGAAAGTCTTGAAATGCGACAGCATTCCTGCGCCTTTCCTCCTTGTCTTTCGCTGCCAGCCCTACGCAATAATTCTT
>JAFVBU010000124.1 GCA_017479805.1 Ruminococcus sp. | reverse complement strand
ATTTCAAAGAACAAGAAAAACTTTTGAAAGCATACTTTCGTATGGTGAGAAAGTTTGACGCAGTTATTTGGAATTTATACAAGCATTTATGGATATTTTGCTGTAGCGCCGAGTATATACATGAATTACTTATTCTCTGCGACTGTATCCCCCACAAGCCACTCCTTGAACCATCTCAGGAATTTGGTCAGGTAGCGGAGTGTCGGCTCGGCAATTATCGAGAAGTTGATACACAGCAGTATGCACCTGTTGGACATGGACGATATGCTGAAAAAGTCGCTGACGAAAAGCATACAGAAGATAAGTCCCACTGTACAGCCTATCCATAGCCACATTTTGTAAACGTCCATCGGCTTGCATATCTCGAAAACTATCATAAGTCCCACAATGCTCAGGAGGATGGTGGATGCCGTAGCGATATCCGACCGCTCCACGCTGAAAATATTGCCGAAGTATATCATCGCCGCCACAACTATGGTATCGGTTATACCCGCAGGCAGGGCTTTCAGCAGTATGTTGGTCATGAATTTGCCCTTGATAAGGTCACGGTTCGGCATTTGCGACAGGAAAAATGCAGGTATGCCGATGGTGAACATACTCACAAGGCTTATTTGCGCCGGTTTCAGCGGATAGACGATGCCGAAGCACATGGAGAGCACCGAGAGTATCAGCGAGAAAATATTCTTGACGAGGAACAGGCTTCCCGAGCGTTCAAGGTTGTTGACCACCTTTCGTCCCTCTGCAACCACCTCGGGCATTTTCGAGAAGTCCGATTCAAGCAGTACAAGCTGTGCCGCCTGTGCCGCCGCATCGCTTCCCGAAGCCATCGCAACGGAGCAGTCCGCATCTTTCAGCGCAAGAACATCGTTTACGCCGTCGCCCGTCATGGCAACGGTCTTGCCTGCCTTTTTCAGCGCTTTCACGAACTGCCGCTTCTGGTCGGGAGTTACACGTCCGAACACCGTATACCGCTTAACTGCGTCGTTTATGGAGTTTTCGGTGGTAAGGGTCGAAGCGTCGATGTAATTGCCTGCATTCTCAATGCCTGCCTGCTTTGCGACCTCAGAAACGGTCACGGGGTTGTCGCCTGAAATTACCTTTATCTCCACTCCCTGCTCGGCGAAATATCGGAAGGTTTCGGGAGCATTCTCACGGATGGGATTTGACAGCGTGATAAAGCACAGCGGCTCAACAGCCTTTTCGAGCGCCTTCCCGTCGGGTGAACCGCTGTACTTGCCGAAAACAAGCACTCTGTAGCCCTTTTTGCTGTAGGACTCGATGACTGCCCTGTGCTTTTCGTACTCCTCTTTCAGTACGAACTCGGGAGCACCCATGACGTATGCGCCGCTTTCAAGGGTTACACTGCTGTACTTGAATTCTGACGAGAAGCCTGTTACGCTTTTCGGGAGCGCACCTGTGGGCTGGCGGAAGTAATTTTTCACCGCCGCCATTGTCTCGTTGTCCGAATCCTGAGCCGCCGCAAAATCGCTGATAAGCCCGTGCAAAGCCTCCTCACTCGTTTCCTCGGTGCAGGGGTGCACGTTTGCGACTGACATACAATTTTCGGTTATCGTGCCCGTTTTGTCCACGCAGAGAACGTCCACACGGGCAAGAGTCTCAATGCACTTCATATCGTGGACGAGGACCTTGTTCAGCGCAAGTCTCATGGCGCTGACCGCAAGTGTTGCACTTGCAACAAGGTAAAGTCCCTCGGGAATCATTCCCAGAACAGCCGCAACCATCGACTGCACGCTTGCTTTAATGGTCTGGTGGCTGATGTAGTACGCCTGATAGAAAAGCACCGCTCCGATGGGGATGAGGACGATTCCTGCAATTTTAACTATCCTGTTCAGGTCACGTATCATCTCCGACTGCTCGCCTTTTCGGGACTTTTTCGCCTGCAAGGTGAGCTGTGAGATGTAGGAACTGCTGCCCACCTTTTCAAGTCTTGCCCTGCACGAGCCGGACACAACATAGCTGCCCGACATGAGAGAATCGCCTGTATTTTTTGATATTTCGTCGGATTCGCCTGTGAGCAGTGATTCGTTCACCGAGGCGTTTCCGCTGAGAACTATGGCATCGGCGCTTATCTGGTCGCCTGCCTTGAAAACAGCGATATCATCCAGCACAAGCTCCCTCGACGGCACAGTTTTTTCCTCGCCGTCACGTATGACCGTGGTCACAGGCGCATTGAGCACCGTCAGCTTGTCCAGTATCGACTTGGAACGAAGCTCCTGAAAAATACCGATTAGGGTGTTGGAAATGATTATCGGCAGGAACGTCAGGTCACGGTAAGAGCCGACCAGAGCCAGAAGCACCGCAATGACGAGGAAAACAAGGTTGAAGTAGGTGAAAACGTTGTCGGCGATTATCTCCTTGACCGTCTTGGACGGCGAGTCAACAGGGCGGTTGTCCGCACCCTCGGCAATGCGCTGAGCGACCTGTTCAGCGGTAAGCCCCATCTCGGGAGCGGCATCTATCCGCACAGGCTCGGCATTGGTAATAATATTTTGCTTTTTCATGGAATTCCCCTTTTAAAATTATATACTATAATATAACACATTTTTAGCAGATTTACAACCACTTGCTATTGTCAACCAATATCAACTCATCTCAAAAATATAGTTGACAATATGATTCCGATGTGCTATAATAGTCATATCAAATCACAAAGGAGAATCATTATGTCAAATCAGACTGCCGCAGTCAGCAAAACGTTCACAACCAAAGAGATCGTGCTGACTGCCATGTTTACGGCAATTATCGCCGTTTGCTCATGGATAACCATTCCCATAGGACCTGTTTCGTTCACGCTCCAGACCTTTGCGGTGTTCTGCGCCGCTCTCATCCTCGGCGGTCGGAACAGCCTGTTCTCGGTCGTCGTTTATCTGCTTCTTGGCGCTGTCGGACTTCCCGTTTTTGCAGGATTCAGCGGCGGTGTAAGCGCACTTCTCAGCAACTCGGGCGGCTACCTTGTGGGATTCCTTTTCATCCCCATCATGTACTGGGTGGGCGAGAAATTCTTCGGTGAAAGTCTCCCTGTCCGCATAGTTTCGCTGGTTCTCGGACTTGCTATCTGCTACGCTTTCGGTACAGCATGGTTCATGTACGCATACGCACGCAACGTTGAAGCTGTTTCGCTGGGGCAGGCT
>JAFVBU010000123.1 GCA_017479805.1 Ruminococcus sp. | reverse complement strand
CCGCTTCACTGATGGGCTATATGCTCAAGGGCGAAAATGATACGGTAACTCTCCGTGTGGACGGCGGCGGTCCTGCGGGTCAGCTTGTGGCTGTTGCGGACAACTGGGGCAACGTCAAAAGCTGTGTGAACAATCCTGTTGTGGAGATACCGCTCAATTCTAAGGGCAAGCTGGATGTAGGCGGTGCTGTGGGCTGTGACGGCACACTCTCCGTGGTCAAGGATATGGGACTGAAAGAGCCGTATGTGGGAGTTATCCCCCTTGTTTCGGGCGAGATAGCCGAGGACATAGCAAGCTATTACGCCACAAGCGAGCAGATACCGACTGTTTGCAGTCTGGGCGTACTGGTGAACCCCGACCTCACCGTAAAGGCGGCAGGCGGTTTCCTTGTACAGCTTCTGCCATTTGCGGACGAAAAGGTAATTGATATCATCGAGAAGAACGTAGCTGAGATACGTCCCGTGTCCGCTATGCTTGACGAGGGAATAACTCCCGAGGAGATAGCCAATATGCTTCTGAAAGGGCTTGACCCCAACGTGCTCGACACTGCCGAGCCTGTTTACGGCTGTGATTGCAGCCGTGAGAGGACGGAAAAGGTGCTTATCAGCATAGGCGCAAAGGAGCTGAACGAAATGGCTGACGAGGGCAAAGACACCACTGTTTGCTGTCATTTCTGCGGCAAAGAATACATCTTCACCCCCGACGAACTCCGCAAGCTGGCGTCAGCTTGACCACGTACACGCTCCCACTCGCAAGCTCTTAAATTCGGGTATGGTTTATTGATATGTTTCTGTAGGGGCGGATATCATCCGCCCGTGCCTTACGCATTAAATTACATGATACCAATGTAGGGGCGCTTTCCGAGCGCCCGTGCTGTACGCATAAAATATCTTGAACAAAAATGTAGGGGCGCACATTGTGCGCCCTTTGTTCGTGATGATATGTTGATATTTTTGTAGGGGCGGATATCATCCGCCCGTCGGTTACGTCAAAAATAACATGAATCCAATTGTAGGGACGACCATTGGTCATCCGCAAATTCCCTAAAATACAAACTACACAAAAACAACGGGCGCACAATGTGCGCCCCTACAAATTGGTTCAGGATATTTTTCGTGTACGGCACGGGCGCTCGGAAAGCGCCCTACATCACCGCCCCGAATTTATTAACGTCGTGCGAAAGCAGAGTAAAAGCCTCGCAGAGAGTAAGCGAGTTTACGAGCGAAGCGTGATATGTGGTTGCCCGAATGTGAGGTAGGATTCTGTTTGAACATGAGGGTATGTCGGCACAGGATGAAAAGCCGACCGAGCTGACGTCAGCTCGAAAAATAGGCAGTCCCTTTTCAGGAACTGCCTATGTAGTCTGCGTTTTAATTATTCAGCATTTGGAGCGCCTACAGGACAAACACCTGCACAAGCACCGCACTCTACGCAAGCGTCTGCGTCGATAACGTACTTTCCATCGCCCTCTGAGATAGCGCCTACAGGACACTCTCCTGCACAAGCACCACAGCTAACGCAATCATCTGAAATAATGTATGCCATATTTAATGCACCTCCGTAGTGTTCAGGGTAAATTGTTTTTTGTTAACCCCTGTTAACAACATTATAGCAGATTTCTTCCTTGAAATCAAGATATTTTTGTTAGTATTATATAACAACTTTGAAAGCAAAAGGGCGGATAATATCCGCCCTCTAAAAAATCATTTCTTACTGCCAACAGTTTTTTTGCGTAACGAAGCGCAGGCGAGACCTGCTGCCGACCAATATATTGGTGAGTACGCAAGACTTCCACAGCTTATGAGGAACATCAGTGCGCCGCAGAGGGTCAGGATGAATACCGCCGCTGTCTCTGCATTGCGCCTTTTCTTCATTGCCTTGAAGCTGATGAACAGCGCAGGGAGTATCACCGCAAGCAGGGTGATAAGCGACGGATAGCCTCTTGTAGCGGCTGTGTAGATGTATTCATTGTACACACGGTCGAATGTACCTCTGTTCTGCACGATAACATCAGGCATTTCCGCATTTTCGTTAAGCGTGCCCCATGTATAGAGCTGTGGGTACACAAGCTGATCGGGGCCTGTGCCTGTCAGCGGAAATCTTGAAGCCAGATCCAGTCCCTTGCGGTCAAGGTAGAGGTAAACGTCAACATTGTCGTCGATATTGACTATATCCGAATTGAAATCGCCTGCCGAGCCTGCTCTCATGTAGCTGTCAGCCCACCAAAGCTCTCTTGCGTCGTAGAACTTATATGAACTGATACCGCCGACAGCTCCTGCATTTACGATAACTACAGCCAGTACAGCCGCAGCCGCAGGTGCAAGCAGAGTGAGAAGCCTTGACTTTGGCGCTTTTATGATGAATACTACAGCTATGGTCAGCACAGCCGCAAGCACCATTCCGCAGACAGCGATAACGGTGTAGGTCATTATCATCACGAAGCCGAAAAGTGCGGCAGATACAAGCGATATGATACGTGCTTTTTTGCCCTCGCTCTTTACTGCGAATATCAGAGCCGCTGTCAGCGAAAGTGTCAGGAGCATTGCCAGAAACAGGGGAGACTGAGCAAGTCCTGAAGCGGCGTTTGCGTCTATATCAAGGGAAATGAACCTGTAGTGTGTCAGTTTGCCTGTGAATACCTGTATCAGCGCCCACACCGAGTTGAGCAGACCTGCGGCTATTATGCCTTTCAGCAGGGTATCAACGGAGTTTTCGGTCTTTATGGAAGCGGCTGAAACGAATATGGCGCAGTAGAAAAGTATCGCCATAACGCCCTCGCCTCGCTGAGGGTAGCCGTACATTCCAACGGCGATATCATAGGAGTCGAGCATGGATATGACGCTCCAGACCAGCATTGCCGCAAAAGCACAGACGGGGAGCACAGTTCCGCCGTTTACGTACTTTTTGATGAGGGCTATCATTGCCATTATCATGCAGTAAACGCCTGCGATGACCAGTCCGCCCGAGGAAAAGGTGTAGGTAGCGGTGCTGAAACATTCGGGGATAATGGTGAACAGCGGAACAAGGAGACAAGCGCCTATCAAGCCGTATGATGCCAGCTTTGAGTACTGCTCCTCGGTCATGTTAAGGATGAAGTTTGATTTTTCGGATGAATTAAAAAGAGTTCTTGCCATTTTTTAGCCTTTCTTGCATATTGTGATATTGTACGAGCCGTCTTTCAGCTCGCCTATAAATATGTCAACATTGGGATCAACGTACTCCTCGCCTGTGCAGGTGTAGAAAGCGAATCCCGGGATACCGTAGGTGACTGCATTGCCCTGATAGAAGAAATTGTCCTCTGCACCGTCGTTGACCAGACGTATGAAGCGTCTGCCACGGAGGTCGTTGTCGGATTCCTCCTTGCCGTTTTTGTAGGCGAGGTCTTTTTTGCCGTTCACTTCCTCAGCGGCGGCATTTACGTGGAATATCCTGACACCGCTTCCGAGGTTGAGCCACCAGTACACCGACCTCAGATCCCTGTTGTTATTATTGAGCGTGGAGTACTCCATAATCAGGTACTCCGAGCAGTAATTGCCGTCAAGCTCGTTCTGATAGGGGATAATAACGCAGTTTCCCTCGTCGGACT
>JAFVBU010000122.1 GCA_017479805.1 Ruminococcus sp. | reverse complement strand
TATCCATAAATGCTTGTATAAATTCCAAATAACTGCGTCAAACTTTTTCACCATACGAAAGTATGCTTTCAAAAGTTTTCCTTGTTCTTTGAAATTTCTACGGCGCATTTTTTGTATATTTTGCTGTAGCGCCGAGTATAAATACGTCAGCGAAGCTGACACCACAATTATGCATTATGCATTATGAATTATGAATTATTCCAATTTGCCGTTCAGCAAAAATCTCTGCAATGCCACAAGGTCGGCAACACCGAGCTCGCCGTCACTGTTGAAATCGCAGTTCTTGTTGTATTCCTTTTTCAGCACGGCTTTGCGGAGCGCGATGAGGTCGAAAACGTCAGCGATCCTGTCGCCGTTCATATCGCCCATTACCAATTTCTCAGTGGGCGTGGGTATATCCTCGCCGCTGATGTAGGCTGAGATAACGTTTGTCCAGTATTCGCCCATAGCCTTGTAGCCGTCATTGTTTGGGTGAACGCCGTCCCCGAGCTGTTCCTTTACGCTGGTAACAGCGCTGTTTACGTCAGCGAAATGCACTCTGCTGTCGGTCTTTGCAATAGCTTCAACCACCGACTGAACGTCGCTGTTGTACTTCTCAACAGCCTTGTGTATATTCTTCTCGGCGGTGTTATCGTCGTACTGTGTCTGCCAGTCTGCGCTGTGGCGGTAATTGCCAAACCAGTCGTAAACTCCCGAACGGTTGGGGTCAACGTCGGGGACAGTAGTCACGAAAAGTGCCGAGTCGGAGGGGATATTTTCAAGGATATAGCCTATCAGCCCTTTAAGCCGCTCTCCAGCCTTGTCAAGCTCATGGTTGTCGATGATATCATTCGTGCCTATCTGGAGAATGACGATATCGGGCTTCTCGGAAAGGCAGTCGGTGGACTTCAAGGTCTCCAGTATGCCGTTTCTGCCGCTGTATTCCTGAATAGCATAGCCGCTGTAGCCTGTGTTGTCGTTGTCGTATTTGAACGACTTTCCTGTTTTCTCGTCGGTATATTCAGCGGTCATATTTCCGCCCTTTGAGCCGACCATATCAACCTTTATGCCCTTTTCAGCAAGTCCGTTGTAAAGGAACTTTCTGTAAGAGCCGTCCACACCGTAGCCGTCGGTGATGGAGTCGCCGATGGACATTATCTTGTAGGTCTTTTCCGTATTCGGTGCAGTCTGTGCCGTTGTGGTGACTGTTGTTGCAGTCGGGGCAGTCGTGGCAGTAGTCGTGGTCTGCTTCTGTGCCTGCGGATATACATTGAGGAACACGTTCAGCGAATCAAGAGGCTTGCCGCTGAAATCGAAAAGTCCCTGATTGTCAAAGGATGAACCGCCTGTTTTGTCAACGTCCTTGTCGAACTCCGAAGCATAAGAAGTAGCCCAGCCGCTTCCGTACTTTTCCCACAGGGCTTTGTTTTGGTCGTAGGACGAATTATCCACACCTATCCATGCAGGCTCCCAGTAAAATACGCCGATGCCGTGACCGTTCATCTCCGAAACAGCCTTGAACACATCGGTAAGACAGCTTGCCTGACCGTCAACGGATATATCATAGGCAAAATCACAGCCCGACGAACTGCTTGTAACGGAGTTGCCGAAATTATCGCCGTCCTCGTCGGTGTAGGGATAAGCCACCTCTGCCACCATGACATATTTATTGTACTTGTCACCGATATCCTTCATGACCTTTTTCATATTCTCCATTGAGCCGTGCCAGTAGGGGTAATATGAAGTTGCAAATATATCGTAGTCCAGCTTACATTCAGCCATGACCTTTGCGTACCAGTCATAGTGACCTGTTGAGGGATTTGCGAAATGATGGGCTATAAGTATATTCTTGTCAAAGTCACGAACAGCCTTGTTTCCGCTGGCGAAAAGGTCGCATATCTTGTACATATCAGTCTCGCCGCAGAAGAAGCAGTTGGTCTCGTTGCCTACCTGCACCATGCCGATATCTCCGCCTGCTTCCGAAACGCTTTTGAGCACCCATGAAGTCCACTTGTATATCTCGCTCTTTAGTGTATCGTGGTCGTGCTGCCGCCAGTACTTGGGACGAGTCTGCTTTGCAGGGTCAGCCCAGAAGTCGGAATAGTGGATATCCACCAGCAGCTTCATTCCGTATTCAGCCGCACGCTTGCCGATGAGACCTGCTGTATATACGTCACTGTTTCCGCCGCCGTAGCCGTTGCCGCTGCTGTCGTACGGCTCGTTCCAGACTCTCACACGGATATAGTTCACACCGTGCTCTGACAGGGTCTTGAAGATATCCTGTTCCTTTCCGTTCTCGTCCCTGAATTTCACACCAGCTTTTTCGAGGGCGATAACAGACGAGATATCCACGCCCCTGACAGGTTCGCCGCCGTTTATGCGGCTGTCGAAGCCTTCAAAAACGACCTTTTGGTCAACTGCTGCCGAGCCGATGCCCGAGGGAAAAGCACCGGCAGTAAACAGCATAGCCGCAGCCATAAACGAAGCTGCAATGCGTTTTTTCTTCATGTAGTTACTTCCTTTCATACACCCCGTAAACAGGGTTTGATTTTTCGCACATTACGTCTATTCTATTATAATGTGTTTCTCTGCAAATGTCAATATTTCTGTTAGTGTATGAGTGAGTGTATTAGTGTAAGAGCGTATGAGTGGTTAGTTTTTGAGGTGTCAGGAATGGAGAATTGAAAATTGAGAATTGAGACTTGAGAATGTAGTGGCGGCGTTTCGCCGCCACTGGGTTACAATGCGACCAACGACGGGAGCCCGAGGGCGGGCTCCCCTACAGATGGGTCCATGTTTTTTTTCGTATGGCACGGGCGCACAATGTGCGTCCCTACAAATTGTTGCCGCAAATCGCATTGTATCCCACGGGCGGCGAAACGCCGCCCCTACACCACCGCCCCACATTTGTAACAGCGTGCGAAAGCAGAGTAAAAGTCTCGCAGAGAGTGAACGAGCTTGCGAGTGAGAGCGTGTACGTGGTCGAGCTGACGACAGCTCGTGACGTCAGCTCGATTTGACATATTAATGATAGTGTGCTATAATGATTATAACTGCATTAAAAAGGAGAAGGACAAGTGAAAAAGATAGTATCATTAGTGACGGCGGCGGTGCTGG
>JAFVBU010000121.1 GCA_017479805.1 Ruminococcus sp. | reverse complement strand
TATATCGACCTCGGCAATCAGCTGACCATGAACGACCTTATCACGGGTATGCTCATGGCGTCGGGAAATGATGCGGCGTACACTATCGCAGTTTCCACGGCACGTGAGGTCTCGGGCAATGAGTATATGGAGGACAGCGAAGCGATAGAGTATTTCTGCAAGCTGATGAACGACCCTGCAAAAGAGATAGGCATGAAGAACAGCCACTTCACCACTCCCGACGGCTGGGACGAGAATGACCAGTACACCACCGCCGCCGACCTTATAAAGCTGGCTGAGTATGCCATAAAAGACCCGACCATACAGCAGATAGTCAGCACCCACGAAAAGGATGTTGTATTTGAAACGGGCGAGCCTGTGACATGGACAAACTCCAATCTGCTTATCGACCCCTACAGCGATTATTTCTGCCGGAACGCAGTTGGAATGAAAACAGGAACTACTCTCGACGCAGGAAACAGCCTTATAGCCGCATTTGTCAAGGGCGGCAAGAAGTACATAACCGTAGTTGAGGGCTGTGATACGGACGAGGACAGATACGAGCTGACCTTGAAGCTGTATTCTGAGGTTATTGATAAATAAGACACAAGCAGACTGTAGGGGCTGATGCCCATATCAGCCCGTGCTAAACCGCTTTAGGTATTTATAAAAAACAAAACCGCACAAAGCCAATTTAAAGCCTTTGTGCGGTTTTGTTTTATATTATTATGGAGAGTATTCTTAGTTGGATCAGGGAAGTTTTCTCGTCGGTCAAGCCGAGGGGAGAACTTGCAAAACTGCCGTAAAGCATAGCTGCGCTTGCTTTACTACCTTTTAGGAGGGGCGCTGCCCCTCCTCGTACACCTCCCTGCCAAAGGGAATATATTCCCTCTGGACTCCCGCTATTATGCGGCTTCGCCGCTTTTTTTTATTCTTCAGGAAGCTGAGTTATCAGCTTCAGGCAGTATTTCTGTATTGCCAGAGCGTCGCTGTTGGTAACGCCGTCATTGTGTCCTGTTACGTCGGCATTGCGTGCACCCTCTGCTGTGATGTGGTCGGGGTTAGTGCCGTTCTGACCGTATGCGGACGGGTTTGCTATGGACTGCATTATAAGAACTGCGTCCGAAAGAGCAACACTTCCGTCAAGGTTTGCGTCGCCGTAGTTTATCTTGAACTCGGTCTTAACAGTGGTGGTCGTTGTGGTGATCTGCTCGGTTTTGGGAGTGGTAGTCATGGGTGTGCCGCCCTCCTTGTATACAGCCTTTACGGAAACTCCCTCGCTTACGGGAACTGTTATCTCGTCGGAGGTCGTATCGCTGACATTTGCACCTGTTACCTCCCAGTGGTCGAAGCTGTAGCCCTCCTTAGCCTCAGCCTTAACGGTAACGGGATAATCTGTGAAATACTGACCGCTCCATGTGCTGAGTGAATCGTCCAGCTTGATGGTATTGAACTTTATCGAGCCTTTAGTGCCGTCGTTGCTGACCGATACGCTTGCAAGGCTTCCTGTGAGGTTCATAAAGCTCTTCATCATGCCTGTGATGTTGCCGTATCTTGTGTTGTAGAATGTTTCGAGAAGCTGGTAATCCTCGTCAAATGTAGCTTCATTGTGGGTGTGCTTGGACGATGGGAAACGCTTGTAGGTGTCGAGTATCTGCTGTTTGAAGCCCTTGTAGTAGTTGATAGCCTCGGTGGTCTTTTTGGTGTCGAAGTTATAATTTGCCATATCCATGAAGCTCAGCTCAAACTGCTTTTTGAAGTCCTCGTTCTTCATGAGAGCTGTGAATGCACCGCTGAGAGAGCCGCCGCCTCCCATGCCGAAGCCCCAGCCGCCCATTCCGCCGCCTGCGAACTGGCTGAACGTGTTGTAGGTCGGACCTACTTCATTTACCTTGTCAGCGAGGTTTGAGCTGTACTCAGTATCGAACAGCACCATGCGCCATTTGCCGTCTGCATAGGGGTTCTCGGGATCGACTGTATTGGCACGCCATACACCTGTATTGTTGCTCGGCCAGTCGTGGTTGCCCCAGTATATCTGAGCGGCAAAATAGTCGATAAAGCTCTGTATATCCAGTTTTTCGCAAACCTCCCGATATGCGGCATCGCTTGTCATATCTCCGCTTGCGATCTGGCTCAGAAGGCTGTTCCACTCGGTAAGATCCTGATCGCTGCCGTCCTCAAGGGTGTTGTTTTTGATGTACGCAACATCGTTCTTCTTTACGCCGTAGTGTGACTTGAAGTAATCGGTGTTGTACTTTTCCATGAGCTGATAAATGCCCCAGAATTCGCCGTCGATGAAAAGGATACACTCGCTTGTTGCCTGAGTAGCCATATCTCTGTCGGAAACGAGGGACTGGTTAACGGAGTCACGGAAGAAGCCTGCCATGTTGTCGTTGCCGCCGTTTCTGACTGTGAAGCCGTCAAAGGTGTCGATGACCTTGCCGTTTTTCTCCTTTGTGGACTTGCCCTCAAAGAGGTCGTACTCAACACTGCTTTTGCCGTAGTCCTGACGGGAGAAAATGTTGAAGCTCTTTTGAGCCCATGCACGGGACGCCGCACCCTTTGTTCTTATGCCCACATCCTGAGAAACTACGCTCTTGCCGCCGTCAAAGATCTCGATATTTGCAGGGCGCTCCCATTCAGCGCCTTTCTGGTTGTAGTTAGCCTGAGACATGAAAGCGAAGTCGCCCATGCCGCCGCCGGGATTCCATCCTCCGTCTCCGCCGCCGGGATTCCAGCCGCCTGCTTCACCGTTCTGGTCGCCGAAGTTAAAGCCGCCCCAACCGTTGTTGTTTCCGTCGCCGTTGTCACCATTCTGACCGCCGAAGTTGAAGCCGCCCCAGCCGCCTTGCGGAGTTTCATCCTCGGGAGCTTCAATGTTTGTTTTGACTATCTCCTCAAAAGAAACATCGCCGAGGGTCACTTCCTCTGTGACGTCTTCTTCCTCGTCAGCCGCCGCTTCTGTAGTCTCGGCAGTCGGTTCTTCTGTCTGCGGCTCTGTTTCGGGCTCTGCTTCTTCTTCAATTACAGCTTCTTCCCCGGAAGTTGTTTCAGGCTCACTGCTCTGTGCCTCGGGAGCACCGAATCCGCCGAAATTGAAGCCGCCGAAGCCCATTCCTCCGCCGCCCTCATCGTAGACCTTTCCCAGCACATAGATACCTTTTTCGTAATCGAAAAGGTTGTTGGGGTCGGTAACAAGTGAGATGACCTTTATATTCTTGTATTTCTCAACATTGGTCGAGCCAACGAAATAAGTCTTTGTGACAGTTGAGCTGGTTCTGCCCTGTGCATCAACAGCAACAGCACGTACTACAGCCGCTTTCAGCACGCCCTCGTCAGGAGCGAGGATATCGGTGTAAGCAGTGATATCAGTTCTCGCACTGAGCTTGTTTGGCTGACTTGTCATATCCTGTATGGAGAGGGGAGAGGTGTACTTCTCGGAAGCCGTTGTAGGGTCGCTGCCGTCGAGGGTGTAGTAAACGGTAGTTCCTTCGGGAACGCCGATAGTCAGCGAGAAGCTGTTGTCGTAGAAGCCGCTTTCTGCCGAAAATTCGGGAGTTCTTACAGCATTAGAGCCTTCGGGAGCTTTGTTCGGCTCATTGGGAGAGGTGCTGAGCACATAGAATTCTCCGCTTCCGTCGGGGTACTGACCGTAGGAGGTATCCTTAGCCATATCACCAAAGGTTATCTGTGAAGCGATATTGCCCGAAGTGTCGGTAAGTGTGAGAGTTTCACCGCTTGTTGAAAGACCGAAAGGAGCGATGGATGTGTCTGTTTCGCCTGCTGTACCGTCGCAGAAGATGACCTTTCTGCCGCCTGCGGGGATGACAGTACCTGTGGGAATAGTGAAGCGATAGGGCTTGTCAGCCTTGTCGGTAATGCCCCAGCCGCCCACATCTACAGAGCTTCCCGAGCTGTTGTAAAGCTCTATCCAGTCGTAGTAATTGCCGTCAGGAGAAGCAAAGGTGCTGTTTTTCGGGCAGACCTCATTGATTGTAACATCTGCTGCGGCACGTGTGATGATGGCTGGAACTGAATTGAACGTTCCGAGAACGAATGCAAGGCTCATAATGCCTGCACAGGTTCTTTTTGCTGTTTTCTTTAACATAACTGTATTCCTCCGTTGCATTGGTTTATCAGGACTATTCGCAGAGCCTGAATATTTCTGTTCATATACAAAAATAATAAAATAATCTTAAAATAACCTTAAAATAACCTTTATTCTGCACACATGGCAGAAAATGCGCCAAAATAGCGACTTTTGCCGAAATACAGCCGTTTAAGCCCCGAATGGCATATGCCTGACACCAAGAAAGAGCAATTTCTGCACACGTTTTTGATGAAGTCCGCAAGAAATGAAATATTTTGCGTGCGGCGGTGATGGCGAAGTTTACGGTTTGTCTATTGACATTTGGCGGAGGAGTGGTATAATTGGAGGGAGAGGTGAAGTGTTATGGCGATTGAAAATATCTCAAAAATTTTATATGAAAACGCATTACAGCGAACAGGTGTTGTCGGAACACAAGAATTCGGTGTTGACCAAGGTCCGTTTGAAAACTCAGAAAAAAATTATGTTGCTTATCTCACAGAAGGTTACAACGGGGACTTCTTTTTTAACACGCTTGAAGAATTTCTTGAAGGTTTCATTATAAACGGGAAACCAATAGGCAAACAAATAGAAGATATCTCAAAATTTTATGTTTTAATATCATAATTAATTAAACCGCCCAGTTCCACAAGTCACGTAAAAAGCTGTAAAATGGAACGGCGAGGCACCGTTCCCTACAGATTTATTATTCTAACCAACAAAATTGAATCCCGTGAAGTTTACAGTTCGTCTATTGACAATTCGGGCGGAAGTGGTATAATAGAATCAAGAGGATATTATGCAGGCTTAGGCGAAAAACTTGAAGCTTTAAAAGCAAAAATCACCAACTCATTGGCAATTGATGATTATAAAGAGGTTTCCGAGGAATACTTAAATTCCTTGCCGAGATATACTGAGCCTTTGTCAATTAAAGAATCACTAATGTTAACGAATCCAACTAATGATGAGTATAATTGCCAACGCTGTGTTCCAGCTTATGAAATGTTAAGACGTGGTTATAAGGTTCATGCCACATTAGCACCTAAAAATTGGTTGGATGATAATATTGGATTTGGTGACTTCAAAAAAATATTTATTGGGTCAGAATGGCATCAAACAAATGGCAGCGGTATAGAAGATATTGAAAAATTCCTAACTAATGCCGGGAATAATGCAAGAGTTGAAATCTCATTTATGACAACTGATGGTTCGCATTTGATTGTAGCTGAAAATGATAATGGCTTGATCAAATTTGTTGATCCACAAAAGAACAGAATTGATGTAAGATGGTATTTTGATGATGAAACTATTATTCTTGGGAAAACTGAATTCGCCCGAATAGATAATTTGAATGTTTCAAATCTTATCAAGCAATGTTTGGAGGTGGAAGTATGAGTATTACCGCAAAACAAGCATATCAAGCAGTCAAAAAAGAAACGGTTGGTTTTAAAATTTTAGGTTGTCGAGAATTAAGTGACCGTTTTGTTTTTGGTTGGTGCAATTTAGATGGAACGGCAATTTCACTTCCTCCTATTTGTGTTTTTAAAGATGATGGAAATGTTACGTTCCATGACGAAATGGCAATTGCATTTTTAGATAAAACTTGTCGTGAGCAAGGCAAAAAACTTTCAATTGAAGAATTAGAAACCGCCCAGCAATGAGCGGTTTTTTCATCCCCCGAAGATCAAAAATATCACAACTCAAACTCCCTGCATATAATAAAACGTGCTGAAAAGCACGGAGAGGAGTGATATTGATGAAACTGAATCTGTTCGACGATACGGACGGTTTTGTTCTGCACGAAAGAGAGAACGCATTTTCGGCAGAAATTGATATAAAGACGGAAAACAGGGGAGAGCTTTCACGTTTCCCCGAGAGAACGCCGCTTGCAATGGCTTATGTGCCATATCAGCAGTGGGGCGAGGTTTTTGACAGCGGTGACGCACTGGAAAAGGGCACACTATTTCCCGAACTGATATTTCCCTTTGAGAAAGGAGAAAAGCGATGAATGAACGTCAGATACTTCTCCGAAAAATAAAGCAGTACGACTTCTCGCTGAAAGAGCTGAACCTGTACCTTGACACTCACCCCAACTGCCGCCGTGCACTGGCGCTTTTCAAGAAATACAAGGGACTGAGGGAGCGCTGTATAAGCGAGTATACCGAGAAATATGGTCCGCTCATTCCCGAGCAGAACAACAGCACAGAGCACTGGGATTGGATAACCGACCCGTGGCCGTGGGAAAGGAGCTGATTTTTGTATGTGGATTTATGAGAAAAAAGTATCGTATCCATGTTGTACATAATGGGATTTGGCTGTATACAGCCGTTTTGTATTGCCGATGATCCATGCAGACCAAGCTGCTCCGATCTGAGATACTTTGGACAGCAAAAAATATTTATCGTATCATGTTGATTTATTGCTCAGAATATGATATACTAAACTTAACAATTACTACAAACCTGTCCACATAGGGATCCATGCATATCCTTTCGGCAAATTCACCCTATGTGGACAGGTTCATAAACGGCGGTGAAATAATGGAAAAACGTTTCAATACAACAGGTGCCTGCTTCCCCGAAATGCACTATATGGTCGATATAACCGAACGCCTTGCAGCTATAAAGAAGATGATAGACCGTGGGGATTATTTCGTTATAAACCGAGGAAGACAGTACGGAAAGACTACCACTCTGAAAGCTCTGGAGAAGTACCTTGCTGACGATTACTGCGTTATCAGCCTTGATTTCCAGAATATGGACCCCGAAGATTTCGACACCACTTCCAGCTTTGTTATGGCTTTTGCTCAGGAGATACTCTCCGCTCTGCAAGGGGGCGATGATATCCCGTCTGAACCTAAAGCACAGCTTGAAGCTGTCGCAAACGGCAAGCAGATACGCATGGCAAACCTTTTCCGTGTTATAGGCGAATGGTGCAGGCTCTCTCCCAAACCCGTTATACTGATGATAGACGAGATAGACAGCGCTTCAAACACCCAGACCTTCCTTAGCTTTTTATCCAAGCTCAGAGCTGCTTATCTCGAAAGAAACGAAAGGTCAACTTTCAGATCGGTCATCCTGTCAGGTGTAAGGGATATCCGTAACCTGAAACTTAAAATACGTGACGAATCCGAACACCAGCACAACAGCCCGTGGAATATCGCTGTTGATTTCAACGTCAATATGAGCCTTACTGTTGACGGTATCGCAGGTATGCTCTCCGACTATGAAAGCGACCACCACACAGGCATGGATATAAATGCTGTTGCACAGCTTATCTACGACTATACCTCGGGATATCCTGTGCTTGTATCCAACATATGTAAGTTATTGAACGAAACTATTCACGAATGGAACAGCGACGGCGTAATCTCAGCCGTTAATCAGATACTTTCTATGAATATGCCGCTGTTCGATTCACTTATAAACAAGCTCGAAGACTACCCCGAAATGAAAAAAAGTCTGTATCAGGTACTTGTCGGCGGACAGAAATTCTCCTATAATCCCGACCATGAAGCTACCAAACTGCTTCTGCTGTTTGGCTTTGTAAAGATAGTGGATAATGGAGTTGTTATAGCAAACAGGATTTTCGAGACAAGGCTTTACAACGATATGCTGACCTCTGAGGAGATGAAGTCTACTCCCATCGCTAAGGCAGGTACTCTCGATAAGCCCGAGTTCGTCAAGGACGGCATACTTGATGTTGAACTGATACTGACAAGGTTTATCGCTCACTTCCATGAGATTTACGGCGACAAGCCCGAAAAGTTCATTGAGGAGGACGGCAGAAAGTGCTTCCTCATATATCTCCGCCCGATAATCAACGGTATCGGCAACTATTACGTTGAGGCTCAGACCCGTGATAACCGCCGTATGGATATCGTTATCGACTACCTCGGCAAGCGCTACATCATCGAATTGAAGATATGGCACGGTCAGAAGTACAACGAGGACGGCGAAAAACAGCTCTCTGACTACCTCGATTCCTACGGACTAAAAACAGGTTATCTGCTTACGTTCAACTTTAACGAAAACAAAGGCTCGGGCGTAAAAACTGTTCAGTTTGAGGATAAGACTCTGATAGAGGCTACTGTATAAAAAACAGCCCCGGGAAATTCCCGGGGCTCGCATCGTATGTGGTTCTTAGTCCACAAGAATCTCCATATTTTTCATGTGGCTGATATCCTGACCTGTGAAGGCTATCTGCATAAGTGCGTATGTAACGTCTGATGCTATCTATTCTTCTTCCGCTTCCGTATGCTTGGGTATGCGGCAGATGACCTTTGCTCCGCTGTATTTTGTTTTCAGCACAGCTACAAGCTCTGTCTCTGTTTCAGTCTCGCTGATAACGTCGTACTCCGAACGCTCCCACAATGAGGGCAGCTCTTCTCTCTTCTTGCTCATAAGATCAACTCCTTTCAGTTTATTGTATGCGGCATTGCTTGTACCGCTTGACTTTTTTATGTTTTCTTTATGTCAGATCGTGCGGATAAGTCATTCCGCATAATGTGGCAGGCTTGTTTTTCTTTTTGAACTTGTCGTAAAAATTCCCCTTGACTATACAGTGTCCCTGTTCGAGATTTGCAAGAGTATTCCTGAGAGGCGATTATCATGGCGGCTGCTCGATCTTTATAAAGAATAAATATAACCGATCCCACAGAGCGGTCACGCTTAGTGGGATCATTGTTTTATCGTTTTCTGCCTGATTCATACTGTTTAGTTGGTGGTCGATTTTTAGAAAGTGGCGAGGGCTTTGTTCTTATTGCTCCCCCAATTAAACCTTGCCAAAAAGGCGAAGGCAGAAAGGAAATTTATCAAGGAAGGAAAACGCAGGAATGCTTTCGCATTTCAAGTTTTTCTGACGCAGAGAAATTTTCTTTATGTCGAGCATTTGACGGCAAGGTTTAGTTGGGGGAGCAATATAATAAAAAATGCCCTCCGACTTCAAATCGAAGAGCATTATGTATTCATAAGATTTTTCACAGTATCGAAATATCGCCGCATATCCTCGTTTTGTGGGTCAATTTGCAGTGCAAAGGATATTTGTCCAAGCAGAGAATGGAGATACTTTTGCTCGGAAATATCAAGTCCACGATGTTGCAGACTTTCTTTCACGCCATATTTAGTACAGTAGTAGACCTCCTGACGGATAGAACGGCGCATTTCACGGGTAAGCTGCGGCCTTTCATTAACAACGATACCTGTCACCCTTTGCTGCTGAGATGAGCTGATAAACACGGTTTTCTTTTCATTCAGCTCAAAGCCCATTCGGTAAAGCATACGCTTGACCTTTCTGATAATATGACTGCTTTTTACAGCTTCTTTAGTTCCCGAGAACGTCATATCATCGCAATAACGGGTGTAGGCAATACTTCTCTCGCTGCACCACGCTCCCAGCTTTTCGTCAAAGTGTGTCATTACAAGATTAGCTATATACGGCGAAGTCGGAGCGCCCTGCGGAAGTTTACAGTTATGAACACACAGATTCGTGAGCAGGGCAGTCGCAGGATCTGACAAGCCGAATTGCTTCATTATCATGTAAACCATATCGTCATCAATGCTGTCAAAGAAATGCGATATATCGAGCTTTAGCACACATTCCTTTCCCACGTGCGGAGAAGCATTGTCAAGCAGAGACTTTCCCTTGCTATAAGCTGTAGAGCACTCTGAAACGTCAAGCCGGTATAAATATCGTTCCAATAACCTTCGCTGCACCATTTTCAGAAAATTATTCGGAACGCTGAGTACACGATTTTTATGCCCTCGTCCACGGTGAATAACGACAGTGTGGTAATTGTTATACTTGCTTTTTCGGCTCTTTTTTCTCGGTATATAGTCATTGCTCAGCATATACAGCTTTCCGACAGGGACACCAAGAGTTTCTGATATCTGCAAAACGTCCTTATCTATCATTTTTTCATCCCCTAAAATATAAAGAACAGCCATCGGCACAAAACATTCAAATGTTTCGGAGCTGAATTTCTATTAACGCAGTTAATTTATTATTCAGCGGAGAAACCTTTGATAATGGGCTCATTCCTGATAACTCCACGGCGACTCGCCGCAGTCGTGCATTGCGGAAATGCATTTGCAATATCACTGCCGATAGCTGTTCCTTATTTTGCATTATTATAGCACTTTGGATATAGGATGTCAATAGTTTTGATAGAAAAATTTTCCGAATAATAGAGATCGTGATAATCTCATCATGAAAAAACGAATTACAATTCTATCCCGATAATTCGGGTGATATCCTCCATCTCCTTATCGAGAAACTCAGCATCACGGAAGTTACAGCCCTTGAACTGATCGAGGTGTGAGTATACCTCAAACAACGTTTCTTTGGGAATTGATGAGTTGGTGGCAGCTTCGATATTATCGTAATATTCGGAAATATTTGCAATTCCGTCGCTGTGAGAAATAACGGTTATCCGCTGATTTTCGATGTCGATTTTTAGGTGAGACTTGCATGAGATCAGTTCAACAGTGCGCTCATCATAGAAAATTACGTTCTCAAATTCAAGTGCATACTCGGTATACTCCGACAGGTCAAGCTCCCACAAAAGCCTATGTTCAGTCAAATTATAGAGAATAGTGTAACCGTCGGCAAAGCAGATACACAGCAGTTTATTGTCACCCGAATAAGCCGAGCCGTAAATCTTGCTTGAGAAAACGCCGAGATCAAGGACTTTACAGCCTGTGAAACGGCACGGAATATCGCCGTCCAGCGAGAATTTGATATTGGGAGAAATGTTCATCGGAAGCATCAAACCTCCGAAATCCACACCGCAAATGCACTTTCTGCGTGAAAACTTCATGACCTCAATAACATTTTCGACAATGCGTGAGCCGTGAAAATAACGTGCCATATCGAGGATATCGTCAAGCAAAGTCCGAGTGTACCGCATATCCTCAGAGGCTATATTTCGCTGATCTCCGCATATTTCCCCCATCAGCTTATAGCACTCATCATCGGTGAACCACTTGAAGTCCATAGCGGACTTTTTCAGCAGGTTTTCAGCTTCGCAGACCTCACCAAACTCATATGCAACACTCATCGCCTCGGCGAAATTAATAATGTACCGCACCGCAAAATAGTCCCTGTAATATTGGTGGATAAAGCTGAAAATACAGCCGTTTTCCGTGGTCAGACAGCCTGTTTCATAACAAATAATATCAACAATATCGTCATTGTCCCTGCTTTCGAGCAGGGATTTTTTGTTGTACCCCAGCGGAGCAATATAGTTCTGATACTAATCCCTAAAAATCAAATAGACATAATCCAATCGCGACCCGTGATGCTTGAAATAGTTTCTTTTGTGAGTGCAGCGATGGTTTCACAAAGCCGATCAACAACTTGATTCAAAGAAGAAAACACTTCATTCCGGAAGCCTTTTTCGCGCAATTCTTCCCAGATTTGTTCAATGGGATTCATCTCGGGTGTATAGGGAGGGATGAACAGAAGTTGAATGTTGTTTGGTATCTCAAGATTTTTTGAATCATGCCACCTTGCACCGTCGCATACTAACAGAATATAATCCTCTGCAAATTCCTTCGATAAATTTTGCAGGAACAAATTCATACATTCTGTATTACAAGACGGACAAATCAAAAAAGAACTCTCTCCTGTTTTGGGTTCAACTGCGCCATAAGCATACCGGTATTCTCGAATATGATGACATGGAACAGCAGGTCGAAATCCTTTCTTACACCAGCAATACTTCGGCTTGTTGATTCGTCCGAACCCCGCTTCGTCCTGAAACATGAGTCTTACACAGCCTGTTGAATTTTTGTTGAAATTACGTGCATTTTCTACTTGAGCTTTAATTTTTTTGAGGCTTCAATTGCCTCGGGTGATGCTTTTTTTGGATGTCGGCTTCTGGGTTTGATTTTTCTCCAGCCATGACGATGGAGCACAAGATATATTTGACCGTGCCCTTTGCTTTTTCCGGCTGCCGCTTCATAGGCAGCACGAATTTCACTGGTTTCAATAATTTGACCAGCTTCTGCTTTTTCTATGAATTGTTGCAAAATTGCCTCTTCTTGCTCATAGGTGAGTTTTGGCGGTCTGCCGCTTCTTGGATGAGGCAGCAGCGCTTCTATGCCGCCCTTTATATACAGGCTGCACCATTGGCTTACCTGTTTGGGGTTTACTTCAAGTCTTTCTGCGACATCTTTGTTGCGTATGCCCTGTGCGCGCAGTTGTACCGCATATAGTCTGCGGTCTGTCAGCTTGTCCTTTATTTTCTTTCGATATTCTTTGATTGTTGCTGCTTCTTCCTTGCTTATTTGATGTGTTTTTCCCATTACGATCACCCTTTTCTATTATACATCTTTTCTGCTCGTTTGTCTATACTATTTGCGAGGATTAGTATAAAAAAAGCTCCGCTGTATGACTTGAACCTCCCCCAAAACTGTGCTATAATAAATTCAGAGGTGATGAAAATGCTGCATATCTACCACGGAAACGGCAAAGGAAAGACCACAGCCGCTGTCGGGCTTGCCGTTCGCTTTGCAGGCTCGGGCGGAAACGTTCTGTTCATGCAGTTTCTTAAAAACGGAACATCCTCGGAGATAGGCATACTGAAAAATATCAGCGGTATCAATGTGCTGTGCTGTGAGGAGTGCAATAAGTTCACATTTCAGATGAACGAGGACGAAAAAAATGCCGTTATAAAACGGCACAACGAAATGCTGAATACAGCGCTTTCACATATTCAGAACGACAGCTCGGGACTTATCGTGATGGACGAATTTCTCGACGCATACAACAAGGATATGCTCGACAAGGAGCTTGCCGACAAGCTGATAATGGAGCTTTCGGACGGCTGTGAGGTGGCTGTCACGGGACGTTCTCCCCATGAAAAATTCATTGAAAAAGCCGACTATGTAAGCCATATCTCAGCGGAAAAGCACCCCTACGAAAAGGGCATTGCCGCAAGATACGGCATAGAATACTGAAACTGCTCCCCTTTTCTCAAAGGGGAGTTATTCTTTTTTCTTGAAGCTCGCCTTAACCTTTGACGCCTCCGTCAGCGTTATTTTGGCTTTTTTTCGCCTGCCCTGTGCAAGTCCCGACCAGCCGTCAAACTCATAGCCCTCGTTCGGTATGGCTGTCAGAGTTATCTCGCAGTTGTTGAAATACAGCCCTTTCCAGCCTGTTGACGGGATATCGGGAGTGATTGTATTTATCTGCACCTTTCCCCATTCGCTGTTGTTCACGGTGACGGTAAGCTCGGACGTTCCCTTTGCGTAGCCCATGCCCGATATTTCCCTTGCAAGCCGTTCTCGCCTGCCGTCAAAAAAGCTCCTGAACCGCTCTATCTCCTTTTCATAAAAGCCTGTGTTCAGGTCACGAACTCTCCATGTTGGACCGAAACGCTTTACGTGTTCCTCCATCTGCGGAGCGTACATATCATAGTACTTGTCAATGACCGCATTCACCTTTTCCTCGGTGTAATTCTCGTTGGCAAGGTCCATGATGGTGTTGAGGAAAAGCTGTCGGAACTCCTTGTTCTGGCGGAAAGTCTTGGCAAAAATAACGTTGTCGCAGTTCTCAAAGGAGAAATTTCTCAATGCGTCGTAATCGTTGCCATAGCCGTAAAGATAGGTGGAATACTCCGTATCGTACAGCATCCACCGCCATTTTCCGTCGCCCAGCGAATCGTCCTCCGCATTTCTCAGCTTCCACATTCTTGTGTTGTTCATCCACGCATCGCCGTAAATATCCTGATTGTTGATGTAAATTTGTGAAGCGTGGTAGTCCGCCATGCTCTGAACATCCACCATCTCGCAGAGATAGCGGTAGTTGTCCTTGTTCGACATATCATTCTGCCGCACAAAATTCACAAGGCGCTTGTAATCGTCGAAATCCTGCTGAACGCCGTCCTCAAGCTCACCGTTTTTGATTATTATAACATTATCCTTGCTGTAGCCGTATTTGTTCTCAATGTAGTTGTCGCTGTAGTCCTCGGTTATCTGGTAAAGTCCCCAGTATTCGCCGTTGAGAAAGGCAATGGCAGGCAGTCCGCACTGGCTTTCAAAGTCACGGTCACGGACAAGCTCCTGCAAAACGGGGTCACGGAGCTTAGTCCATGAAGCGTCATTTGCACCACAGCGGAGAATAAAGGAATCATACTTCTCCAGTACCTCGCCGTCTGCGGTACAGGCATCGGGAATAAGCGGATATTTCAGCTTTCCCTTGCCGTAAACGGAACGAGCTATCAGCTTCAGCGACTTTTGCAGATTCGCCCTTGACGATGCACCGAAAATCCTTACGCCCATATCCTGAGAGAAATCAAGCTCACGGTCAGTCCCGAACATATCCACATGAACAGGCTTCTCCCACGTTCTGTCCTCGTCGGTGCACTTCTGGGTAAAGTTCGCAGACATGAGCCATGTTTCCTCATTGTTTGCTACCCATCCGCTCGCACGGTAATAGTCGTAATATTTTCCTGTGGTGTAGATGCCCGTGTCGTAATCGAAAAGGTCGTTTGGGTCGACCGCAAGGGAGAATACAGGCATATCGCTGTATTTTTCGCACAGCTCTTTTCCGATGAAATAGGAATGAGTGACGGCATTGCTGACTGTTCCGTTTTCATCGGCTTCAATGGCACGGATCACCGTAGATTTGGCAATATTCTCAGTTGGCACATAGTTCATCACGGTGTAAGGGTACGTAGCTGAGCGGTTCATGGAAATATCGTTCGGCTCATCGGTTCGGTCGGTTATTTTTATGGGGCGAGTGTAGTGCTTCGACTCGGTGGTTGGAGCTGAGCCGTCGGTGGTATAATATATCTCACAGCCTGCCGAAGCGGTGAGTTTAAGGGAAAGCTCGTCCTCGTAGAATCCGCTTTCAATGGAAAAATCAGGACCTCTGAGATAGCGCTCCGCCTCGGTGTTGGCTTTTCCCTTTGTAGGAATAAGCAAAGACGGAATGTCGCCTGTTCTGTATCTGCCGTAGGTATGCTCATCATCAACAGCAGGTACGGCAAGACTGTCCGTGACAATTCCGTCGGGCGAGGAAAGATACACCACATCACCGTCCTTGCTCAGCCCGAAAGGAGCTGTCAGCCTGCTTTTGGAGGAAGTCCCCTCCTTGTCGGCATAGACCGTCAGGTACTCCCCTGCCCCTATCTTCACATCGGGAAAGGTGAACTTTTTCAGCTTTTCGGCATTGTCGGAAAGTCCCCATCCTTTGAGGTCGATATCCTTTGAACTGTCGTTGTACAGCTCTATCCAGTCATCACCATTGGTGCTGACCTCACTTATCCTGACGGAGCGGATATCCTCGGGAGCCGGATAAGTAAGGGCATTGAGCTGACCGTCGAGCCATTCGCTGTCAATAAGACCGTCCGCTTTCATCATATTGTATACCATCACAAGCTCCGAAATGCTGTAAACGCCTGTATTATGAGCATTTTCCGCATAAACAGCCGCTTTTGACACCACCATAGCCGCCGCAATAACAGCCGCCGCTCTCACCTTTTTCACTCCATCACCTCCCGAACGTAACTGTTATACTCGGCGCTACAGCAAAATATACAGGAAATGCGCCGTAGAAATTTCAAAGAACAAGGAAAACTTTTGAAAGCATACTGTCGTATGGTGAAAAAGTTTGACGCAGTTATTTGTAATTTATACAAGCATTTATGGATATTTGGCTGTAGCGCCGAGTATAACCATTATATCATAATTTCCCGAAAATTACAACCCTGTTTGAGCTATAGTTTCAGCCTTTAAATAAAAACGGCGATTTTACAGTAAGTCCGTTTTTTCTTTGGGAAGAACCTTTCCTCAAAAAGGTTTCCCCCGATAAAAGTAGGACTTACCGTAAAATCACCGTTTTACTTAAAGGCTGTTCAGCTTTTCGCAGAAAGCGTTTATTTTGTTCTCGTTGTCGGGGGCGGGCTTATCCTTTGGGTCGGCAAGACCGAGGACTGCGCTGAGTTCGTCGATACCGAGTATCTCCTTCAGCTTCTTATAGGTCTTTTCGTCGCCGCCCTGAGTGAAGCAGGTGAACGCCGAGAATCTTTTGCCTTTCAGCTTATCCTTGTTTTCGAGGATAAAGGTTTTCAGCGGCGGAGCGAATGTGCTTGCCCAGACAGGAGTGCCGAAAACTATCATATCGTACTTGTCAGCGTCGAACGTATAGGGTTCGAGCTTTGGCTTTTCACCCATAACTACGCTCTTTCCGCCCCAGAACATCTGCTTCCAGTAGCCTGTGGGGTACGCCTTGACCGTAGTCAGCTTTATGAGGTCAGCACCCGTTTTGTCGGCAATTTTCTTAGCTGTGAAGTCTGTATTTCCGTTAAGTGAAAAATACACTATTGCTGCTTTCATGTTATGCTCTCCGTTCAGAATTTTATTGTTCTCGGTGCGTCGGTGAATGATGAGAATGTTGCCTCTGCATTCTTGAAGTAAAGCACCTCTGTATTGTCGTCGTTAGGGTCATACATACTTTTCAGTGACGGATACTCGTCAAGCATATGTGCCTTTGGCTCGTATCTGTCGTCACGAACCAGCTCGCCTGCAACTCTCAGCCATGTGCCCTCAGCGAAAGCGCACAGCTCGACTTTGGGATTTTTCTGTATCTGCTTTGAAACGTCCTTTGACTTGCCTGTCTGGATATAGAGTTTATCCTCGAAGATGTCGATAGTACCGAAAGGGCGCACTCTTGGCTGGCCGCCGTCAACAGTTGCCAGATAATAAGTGCCGCACTTCTTTAAGAATTCGTATACTTCTTTCATGATTAATACCTCCGAAATAAAAATTACAATAATATTATACCATTAAACATTTCTTTTGTAAAGTATTTATATCATACTTATTTTTTATGGTCGATTCTCGGTGACGGCTATTATATACTCGGCGCTACAGCAAAATATCCATAAATGCTTGTATAAATTCCAAATAACTGCGTCAAACTTTTTCACCATACGACAGTATGCTTTCAAAAGTTTTCCTTGTTCTTTGAAATTTCTACGGCGCATTTCCTGTATAT